>NZ_JBQYLP010000007.1:77760-153356 GCF_052683555.1 Burkholderia sp. BC1 | reverse complement strand
GCGTTTACGGGGATCGTGGCCGGTGCATCAAAACCGGCCCCTTTAGCGAAGAGGGCGGGCGGGGAGGGGGACTGCGATTTTCGGGGTACGGGCTTGGGCGCGCGCGGCAGCCGCCCGCCATCCGAAGGCCGCACTCGATGGATTACGACCCCGTAGCGGCCCGCGTGCGCCTGCGGCAGGGGTAACGCGACCCCTTCAACGCCGACGGCCCCAGCGCCCGGATTTCGGCGCGCAGCTTCACCGCGCGAACCGGGGCGGACACGTGCGGCGCACGGCCGTCGCGCCCTGACCGCGACGCAACAAATCCGTAGCCATGTTGTCCCCCATGGGTTACAATGGCCGTCATGTACAAAGTTTTGACCACGCCGCAATTTGATGACTGGCTCGACGGGCTTCGTGACCCGGTCGGCAGCGCGGCAATCAGCCTGCGCATCGAGCGGGCGAAACTCGGCAACCTCGGTCACTGGCGGGCTGTCGGGGATGGCGTGTGCGAGATGAAAATCGACGTGGGGCCAGGCTATCGAGCCTATTTCGTGCGGCGCGGAAAAATCCTCGTCATCGTGTTGTGCGGTGGCGACAAGGCGACGCAGAAAAAGGACATCAAGCTGGCAAAGCAAATAGCTGGCGAACTGGAGGATTGATGATGAAAATCAGCGAACTGAGCGAATTCGACGGCTCGAAGTACCTGAAGGATGAGGACGCGATTCGCCACTACTTGGCGCAAGCGTTTGAAGATGGAGATTCGCGCCTGATCCAAGCTGCACTCGGAAACGTTGCGAAAGCGCGCGGCATGTCTGCGCTCGCGCGTGATT
The DNA here is from genome assembly GCF_052683555.1 of Burkholderia sp. BC1. Classification (NCBI taxonomy): domain Bacteria; kingdom Pseudomonadati; phylum Pseudomonadota; class Betaproteobacteria; order Burkholderiales; family Burkholderiaceae; genus Burkholderia; species Burkholderia sp. BC1. The sequence continues at coordinate 152,544 of NZ_JBQYLP010000007.1, read as the reverse complement.
CGGGTGTGAAGCGTGAAGCGCTCTATCGCGCTTTGTCGGAAGGGGGGAACGCGGAATTCGCAACCATCATGAAAGTAGTCAGCGCGCTTGGACTGCACCTGACCATTGCGCCGCCAACGCCAACGCACGCGTGAGGCGCGCCGGTGGGCGCCGACCAGATGGCCGGCGCTGCACCGATTACACGGCCGGCGGTGCCGGCGCGTCGACCGTGTACGGCTCGAATCGCACGATCTCGTCTCCGGCCCATTCGTTGAACGCCATGAACTGCGCCTGTAGCGGGGCAATCTCGTTGCGGCCGAACACGCGGGCCGCTGTATCGGCTGCGCCGAAGCCCCCCGTGTTGCTCGGCACGATGCCGAGCAGTTGCGGCGGTACTCGATGCGCGGCGAGCAAGTCGTCGCGCGTGATGTTCTTGATGTTGAAGAACTCGTCTTTCGCGGCGACTTCCGACACGGGAATCAGCTGAATCCCGTCCTTGTTTCCGCCCGGCGCGTAGTAGAACAGGTTGCGGAAATTGCCCGGCCCCTTCGCACTTTTCAGTGCGTCACGCAGCGCGTCGATATCGTCCTGTCCCGCCTTGTCGTCGGTGAGGTACAGGATGAAGCCGGCGTGACTGCCGTTCTCGTAGTAGCGCCGGCGGAACAGCGTGGACGACTCGTTCAGCATAGCCGCGTGAAGCGAGCCGAGATATTCCGGCAGGCCGTAGACTTCCTGATTCACGTCGGATTCGATCAGGTGGTGCACCGACCCTGCTTCAAACTCATGTACGGCCTGCCAGCCGTTCGTCTGCACGTAGGTTTGCAGGTCGGTGCGGCGCCGCATGTATTTCGCGGGCGGCGGCTCGTATCGCATGATGCCGCCGAGCCGGTTTCGCACCGGACACTGGTAGCCGTTGCCGAAGATCATGAAATCGAGTGCCCAGCGCCGAAACGATTCGCGGCTCATCAACGGGTGCGGGATGAACGTCGATGCGAGCACGTTACGTTTGAAATAGATCGCGGATGCGTGGTGCGTGCCGGAGCGGAAGATTTTCGATAGACCGGCGAAGCTGACCGGCGGCTCGTACCATCCGTTGATGGTTACGAGCTCGGCATAGTCGAGCAATTCCGCGCGGTTCAAAATCGGCGTCGCTTCGCCGAACGTGAACGCGGTCGGGTGCGCCGGCCGTGCTGCGTCGGTCGCGCTGACTGCGTTGCTCGCGTGCTGAACGCGCGTCGTTCGTTTCTTCATGAGTAAATCTCCACCTTCCCTTTTTTGCGTGCCGCGGTGCCTTCCAGCGGCTCATTCGAAATCGCATGCAGGACGGCCCATGCAAGGTCAGCATGACCCGTTTGCTCGCTTCGCGACGCCTCGTAGGTAACGTTTCGTCCGCTCGGCGTTACGGTCTTTTTGATCGCCATGAACGCGGCGGCCATGTCGGTCCATCCGGCGTCGAATTGAAGCCGCGCGTTACCGACGACGGATAGCCCTTTCAGCACGAGGCGTCCCTTCACCTCGGGCGAATAGTTGAACGCCACCGCACGCGGATAGAACTGCTTCACGAGCTGATACACGCCCTGTCCGATGCCCGTCGTGTCGATCGCCATGTAATCGACGCGATAGCGGTCCGTGATTTTCTTGATGCTTGCGGCTTGCGCTTCGAAATCCATGCCGCGCCACTGATGCTTTTCCAGCACTCGGAACGGACCGCCGTCGACCGCCGGCGGGGCAACGACGACGCAACCGGCACTGTCGCCAGAAAGCGCCGGGTCGTAACCAATCCAGACAGGCTGATAGCCGAACGGCCGCGAAGGGGACGTGAGCGGTTTGAAGTCGTCCCACAATTCCCATGAATCGACCATGCAGCGTTGCAGGTTCGCGAGCGTGAAAATCGACGCCGTGTCGTCGATGAACTGACACATCAACAGGTTCGCGTATTCCTCGGCGCTGTACTCGAGTCGGAGCTCGTCAAGATCGAACAGCGTGCAGCCTGCGCGCGCGGCATCCTCGACGGTGACGATCTGACGCCACTGCCGATCCTCGCAGAGTCGTCCACTCGATAACGCCTTGTGCGTGACGTCGAAGTGAACGTGATCGGCTTTGGCGCGACCCCGGTTGATGTGCGCGCCGCTCCAGAACGGGTAAGCCTCGTGCCCGATGCTAGACGGCGTCGAAAAGTAGGTCTTGCGCCAGTGCTTGTGCATCGCCATGCCTGACGCGACCTTGTTCAGTTCCTTGAAACGCGGAACCCAGAAATACTCGTCGAAGTAGAAGTTGCCGTGATAGCTCTGCGCCGTGCGCGCGTTCGTGCCGAGAAAGTACAGCGTAGCCTCGTTCGGCAAGATGATCGGATCGCCGGTCAGCTCGACGTCGGCCGCCTCGCGCGCGAATTGCGTGATGTACTGGCGGAACACGTGCGCCTGCGCGCGGCTGGCAGACAGAAAAATCTGATTGCGGCCGGTATCGATGGCGTCGGCCAACGCTTCCCGCGCGAAATACCACGTCGCGCCGATCTGACGCGATTTCAGGATGTTTCGCGTGCGCTGATGGCCGTTTCGAAACCAGACCTTCTGGTAATCGAACAGCGAATCGCGGAACGCTTCTAGCAACCGGTCGCGCTGCTCGTCGCTGAAATCGTTCTTCGACGGCTTACGTTTCGGTGCTTCGTTGCGCGCCGCGATGTTCGGGTTCAGGTCGCTTTCCTTACCCGTTTCGCCGTAACGACGGATCCGCGCGATTCGTTCGAGCTGACGGCCGAGCAGGTCGATTTCCTTGTAATCGCTGCCGTCCTTTTTATCCTTCGCGACAAGCGCGTTCATGCGCATTTCGATCGTCGATTCGACTGTGTCGAGCGGATGAACCTTCTGCCACCCGTCGCGCTGCTTCCATGCCTCAACGGTCGCGCGCTTGATTCCCATGTGACGCGCGATCGACGACACGCGCCAGCCCTGAAAGAACAGAGCGCGCGCGGCCTTGCGCGGATCAATTTCGATGGTTGGATTATCGGCGGTATTGAGCATGCCGAAAGCGTAACCGTCGGTCGCGCGCGCGCGCATGGCGTGCGTTTGTATACAGGGGGGCGACAAACCCGAATCGTTGAGCGGCGGCCGGCAAACCGCGAACATGAGCATCACGCAAATCGCTCAACCCATCACCTGCCGGAGTACAAACGATGTTCAAACGAAAGTTGTCGCTTATCGCGATCGCCGTCGGTTCGATGGCTTCGCTCTTTGCGATCGACGCGCATGCAGCAACGACGGCGATCGCCGCGAGCCTCCAACATGGCGATGTGCTCGGCGGCATCGGTGCCGCTGGTGCGGCTGCGTTCGGTATCGGTCAGGTGGCGAACGTCGATGCGAAGCACGCGACGACGAAATGGTTCCGCGTCGCAGTCGAAGGGGCAACGACCGACGGCCGCAACATCGAGCGCGAGTGGATTCTCCAGATGGCCGCGCAGTACGACCCGGCCCTGTACGGCGCACGCGTGAACTGCGAACACATTCGCGGCTACGCGCCCATGTCGGCGAATCAGCCGTTCGGCGCGTATGGCGACGTGACGGCGCTGAAGGCCGAGCAGATCACCGACGGTCCGCTGAAGGGGAAGTACGCGCTGTACGCACAACTGAAACCGACGCAAGCGCTGATCGATCTGGTCAACGCGAAGCAGAAGGTCTACACCTCGATCGAGATCAATTTCTCGTTCGCCGACACGAAACAGGCGTATCTGGTCGGGCTGGCCGTCACCGACAGTCCGGCGAGCCTCGGCACCGACATCCTCACGTTCGCGGCGAGCCAAGGCGCAAACAACCCGTTCAACGGCCGCAAGCAGCATCCCGACAACCTCTTCTCGGCGGCCGAAGAGGCGGTGATCGAATTCGAAGCCGCGCAGCCGGCAGGCGGTGGCGTGGCCCTGTTCAAGCGCGTCGGGGAGATTCTCGGCCTCGTGAAAGAAAAAGGCGCGAGCGACGACAAGCGCTTCGCCGACGTGACGCAGGCCATCGAAGCGCTGGCGACGTTCTCGAAGGATCAGTCGACGCGCGTCGACGAGCTGGCTGGTCGGGTCTCGACGCTCGATGCCGAGCTCGCGTCCGAAAAGGCGGCGCACGCCGAAACGGCTCGGCAGCTCGCCGCGCTGAACGCGACGCTGTCGACGCAGCCCGGCGGCACGCAACGGCCGCTCGCGACCGGCGGTGGCGCAGAGCACAAGACCGACTGTTGATCGTCGGCGACCGGCCTCGAACGGCTTCACCCCTCAATGATGCGGAGAATCATTCATGCGTAACGAAACCCGTGCCGCGTTCAACGCTTACGTGCGCGAGATCGCCAACCTCAACGGTGTTCCCGACGCGAGCACCAAATTCACGGTTGCCCCGGCCGTACAACAGAAGCTGGAAAAGCGCATTCAGCAGTCGAGCGCATTCCTGCAACGTATCAACATGATCGGCGTCGACGCACAGAGCGGCGAGAAAATCGGCCTCGGTATCGGTCAGCCCATCGCGAGCACGACCGACACGAGCAAGCAGGACCGCACGCCCATCGATCCCGCCAGCCTCGACGGCAACGGCTACATGTGCACGCAGACCAATTTCGACACGGCGCTTCGCTACTCGCGCCTCGACGCATGGGCGCACCTGCCGGAATTCCAAACGCTGATCCGCGACGCGATCGTGCAGCGTACGGCGCTCGATCGAATCTGCGTCGGCTTCAACGGCACGTCGCGGGCACCGACGTCGGATCGCGCCGCAAATCCGCTGCTGCAGGACGTCAACGTCGGGTGGTTGCAGAAGTACCGCTTGAACGCGGTCGACCGCGTCATGCAGGAAGCAGTCGAGGGTTCGAAGAAGGTCAAGGTCGGCAACGTCGTCGGCGCCGACTACAAGAATCTCGACGCGCTCGTGATCGATGCGCTGCAACTGCTCGACGAGTGGTATCGCGACGATCCGTCGGTGGTGGTCGTGATGGGTAGCGGCCTGCTGCACGACAAGTATTTCCCGCTCGTGAATGGTGCGAACGTCGCGACGGAACAGGCCGCACTCGATCTCGTGATCAGCGCGAAGCGTGTCGGCGGAAAGCAGGCGATCAGCGCGCCTTTCTTCCCGGCCAATACGCTGATGGTTACGCGTCTGGACAACCTGTCGATCTACTACCAGAACGGCGGCCGACGTCGCTCGATCATCGACAACCCGAAGCGCGACCAGATCGAGAACTACGAATCGAGCAACGAGGCGTACGTCGTCGAGGACTACGGTTGCGGCGCGATCGTGGAAAACATCGAAATCGAGCCGGCGGCCTGACCATGACGAGCCCCGCACGCAGACACCAAGCGCGTATCCGCGCAGCGCAGGCAGCCGCCTCCGTGGCGCCCGGCGAATCGCTCGCCGGCGCGAGCCAATACGAGCTGATGCTCGCCAAGCTCGCGACCGACAAGCGCCGACTGAAGGCGATCCAGTCCGTCGCCAGAAAGGTCGAAGTGAAACGCGAAGTGCTGCCGGAGTACGACGGCTATGTGTCGGGCGCACTCGCCGGCGGGCGGGGCGGTCAGGACGATGTGCTGATGACGATCATGATCTGGCGCGTCGACGCCGGCGACTACGCGGGTGCGCTGGACATTGCACGCTACGCGTTGCGCTACGGCCTCACGCTGCCGGATCAGTACGAGCGGTCGACCGCCGCGGCACTCGCGGAAGAATTCGCGACGGCAGCGCTGGCCGCGGCGAAGAACGGCGAATCGTTCGATCCCGAACAGCTCGTCGAAGTAGCCGAGCTGACGGCTGATGCGGACATGCACGACCAGATTCGTGCGAAGCTGCACAAGGCGATCGGCGTCGCGGCGATGAACTGCATCCGCGACGAACGGCTCGATGGCCCGACCGATTGGGCGCGAGCGAGTCAGGCAGTACAGAACTTCAAAACGGCGCTGTCGCTCGACGACCGCGCCGGCGTGAAACAGAACATCGCTCGACTGCAAGCGCTGTTGAGCGATGCGGAGGGTCGCCGAGCGGCCCGCCGCAAGTAAAGAGCCCCACCGGCAAGGCGGCGCCGGCGTTCCTGCTCCCTATACCTGACGGCAACGGGACACGAACGCCGGCCCACCGCCTCCTACTATCGAGCAATGGCAATGAGTAGCTTCATCGCGACTGCACAAACCAACCCGCCGGGCGCGCCGAGCGCCGGTGTGAAGATCGTCAACGATGGCTGGTTTCCCGACATCGACGTCGACGATCTGCGTGCGTCGACGAAGCTCGACGGCACCGTGACGCCCGAGCGACTACACCGGGCCGTACTCGACGCGATTGCCACCGTGAACGCCGACCTTGCGCAGTGGCGGGCCGCGCAGGTGGCAGCCGGTCACGCCGATCTGGCGTCGGTGCCTGCGCAGCGGGTCGACGGCGTCAGCATCCATGTTTCCCGATACGAGCGTGCCGTCTACAGCCTGACGCACGCGGATATCACTGAGCAGTATCGCGGGTACGACTCGACGAAGTCGGGCGGCCAGAAGGCCGAAGCGCTCGACGAGACCATTTGCCAGTCGCGGCGAAACGCGCGATGGGCGATGAACGACATTCGCGGCATTCCGCGCAGCACCATCGCGTTGATCTGATGAACAAGTCCGAAACCGGTTACTACCGTGCAGAGCTGACCATCCGCGCTCGCATCAACGACGCGGCGCGCGCACTGTTGCTGCGCTTCGTGCCTGAAACGCAGCTGGCGCCGTATCGAATTCGGCTCATTCCTGCGCCGAGCGATCGCCATAGCCCGCCGCTCGGCGCCGCGTGGTTCCGTGTCGAGCGCCGAGTCGCGATCTTGTTCTGGCGCGAGATCGGTGCCTTCAGGCATGGCGACATGCATAGCGCGGAACTCGTCATCCGGAGCGACGCATTTCGGCGCCGGGCGCGTCGCCTACGCCCGGCTGTCGTCGCTCGTGCAGATGCAGCCGGAAAGGTGCTGCGGTGAAAGTCACGGCGCGGCAGGGCGACACGGTCGACTCATTGTGCTGGCGCTACTACGGGCGCACCGATGGAACTGTCGAAGCCGTGCTCGAAGCGAATGCAGGTCTCGCGGACTTGGGCGTCGTGATTCCGATGGGAACCGTCGTCTATCTGCCCGATATCGAATCTGTCTCGAGCACGGCTCCGCTCGTGCAACTGTTTGATTGACCTTGGGAGAGCTGGCGAAATGGCCGAACCGAACACCACTACCGCCGCTGCGCTGTCGGCCGCAATCGGCATCGCCGGCCTTGCGCCGGGCATCGACGGGAACGCGCTGATCGGCGCATTCACCGGCGCGGCGCTCGTCGTCGTCACGTCGAAGGAAATCGGGGTGCTGACGCGCGTTGCGTACATGCTGATCTCGCTCGTCATGGGCTACATCGCTGCGCCGGAGATCGTCAACGCAACGCCGATCCATTCGACCGGCGTGGCCGGATTCTTCGCGGCCGCGCTCGTTATCACGGTGACGCTGCAGCTGATCGAGCGCCTGAAATCCGTCGATCTGCTCGCGTTCCTGAAGAAGGGGGAGTGAGCGCCATGCACATTTCGTTCGCAGTGTTCGCACTTGCGGCGCACCTTGCCGCGCTCGTGCGCGTGCTCATGTATCGGCGCAATGGCGCGCGCCATCGCTACCACGTGTCATGGGTCGCCTGGGCGATCGTCGTTGTTTCGGGCGGGGCGTCGATCGATATCGCACTGCACGCCGCGCAAGTCGACTTCTTCGATGCGGCGACGGCCGCGCTGATCGCCCTGTTTGTGTTCGCGGCGCGCGGGAACGTCGCGCGGCTTTTGCGGAGGGAACAACCATGAAGACGCATCGCCTCGGCGATCACGGCGACGACGTCGGCCTGCTTCAGCGCAGGCTCACGCGCGCGGGGTTTCCGGTCGACGTGACGCACCTCTACGACGAAGCGACCGAAGCGGCGGTACGCGCCGTTCAGCGGAAAACGGGTCTCGTCGAAGACGGGGTTGCGGGGCCGAAAACGCTGGCCGCGATCGCGACCGGCCGGCGCGACCCGAAGCATCTTGCGGACGCCGATATCGTGCAGGCCGCCGAAACGCTCGGCGCACCGGTTGCATGTGTGCGCGCGGTGAACGAAGTCGAGTCGACGGGCATGGGGTTCTTGGCCGATGGTCGGCCGAAGATTCTTTTCGAGCGCCACATTTTCTGGAAGCGTCTGGAAGCGCGCGGCATCGATCCAGCCCCCATCGCAGCGAAGTACCCGAATATCTGCTCGCAGGCGCCCGGCGGCTATCAGGGCGGGGCGGCAGAGTATACCCGCCTCGCGGCCGCCGAACTGATCGACGCCGGCGCGGCGTATGAATCGGCGAGCTGGGGCGCGTTTCAGGTCATGGGCTACCACTGGCAACGCTTGGGATATTCCAGCGTCGACGACTTTGTCGCTCGGATGGAGAACGGAGAAGGCGACCAGCTCGACGCGTTCGTGCGCTATGTCGCGGCCGATCCGGCGCTCGTCGCCGCGCTAAAGGGGCGGAAATGGCCGACGTTTGCACGCGGCTATAACGGCCCGAACTACGCTCGCAACCTCTACGACGTGAAGCTCTCGCGCGCGTATGAGCGGTATGCGGGTACGGAAAAGGCGGCGGCATGAACGCAATCGCCACAAAACTGATTGCCGGCGCCGTGGCGCTCGCGCTGCTCTTATCTGGCGCGCTGTACATTCGCTCGCTGCGTGCCGAACTGGCCGACTCGCGCTCAAAGCTGGCGTGTACCGGTCAGGTGATCGCAGGGCGCGACACCGCGATTGGCGAGCTGCGCCAGAACGCGAGCGACAAGACGAAACAGCAACAGCAGCTCGACGTGTCGGCCGATAAGGTAGCGATGAAGCTCGCCGCAGCACGTCAGGAAATCCGGAAGGTGATCCATGAAAACTCGACTGTCCGCTCGTGGGCTGATACCCCTTTGCCTGATGACGTTGTGCGCCTGTCAGCAAGCCCCGCTTACACCGGCGCCGACGATTTCAGTGCTGCAATGCCAGCCGATCACTCGCTGCACGCTACCGGCGATGGCGCCGCGCACTAACGGCGAACTGCAAGACGCGTTCGATACCGCGAAGGGGGCGTGGGGCATGTGCGCGGCCAAGGTCGACATGATCGTCGATTGCCAGACGAAGGCGCAGGCTAAGATCGACGCGGAACTCGGACGGACGAAGCATGAATAAGCCTGCCAGCCTTCGCGCCGCTATCGCGGCGGCGATCCCGTCTCTTCAGGTCAGCCCGGAAAAGTTGACGGTGTTCATCGATCACGGCTCGATCGCCTCGACCGGGGCGAAGGGTCTATCGTTCGAATATCGCTATGTGTGCCACGTCTTGCTGGAAGATTTTTCCGACGATCCCGACACGCTCTTTATCGCGATTCTCGAATGGGTCCGGACGAATCAGCCCGATCTTGTGCTGAACCCGGACGAGCGCGAGCAGGGGATGACATACGAGATCGATATTCTCGACAACGCGACGTTTGACGTGTCGATCAAGCTCCGCCTTACCGAAAGCGTCGTCGTGAAGGTTGCCGACGACGGAACGCGAACGGTCGAGCACGTCGACGATTCGCAACTGCGCGACATGACGATCACGTGGACGGGTCAGCCGTGGCCGACGAACTGAGCACGGTCGAGTCGTTTCTGACCGGTCTGCTACTGCGGCTCGAACCGGCCGGGCGCGTTGCGGCGATGCGGGACATCGCCCGTACGTTACGCCGCAGTCAGCAGCAGCGAATCGCGGGACAGAGGAATCCAGACGGATCGGCGTACGATCCGCGCAAAGCGCGCGCCAAGCCAGACGGCAAGCAGCGCGACAAGCGCGGCCGGATCAAGCGTGAGGCGATGTTCGTCAAGATGCGAACCGGACGATACCTGAAGGTCGAATCCGACGCGAGCGGCCTCGCGATCGGCTTTGATGGTCGCGTTGCACGGCTCGCGCGCGTGCACCAATACGGCGAGCGCAGCCGCGTCGCGCCCGGTGGCCCGGAGTACAAATATCCCGTTCGCATGTTGCTCGGTCTAACCGCCGACGAACGCGAGATGATTCGCGACATGTTGCTCAAGCACATCACGAAATAGCCCCGCCTGACGGGGCATTTTTGTACCCGCGACCGCCACACGGTTCGGCGCTCGCCTCGCGCGCGTGCGGCCGGCAACATGGGCGGCATGGACGCTAACGAAATTCAGCGGCAGGCACGTAACGCTGTCCGCAAGGGCTCAATCCTCGACGTGGATCACGGCGCGGCGCTTTGCCGCGTGTCCGTCGGCGACCCCGACGACGAAAGCGGATCGCTCCAGACGAACTGGATTCCGTGGTTCTCGATTGCGGCCGGCGACACGCGCGACTGGCGGCCGCCGACGAAGGGCGAGCAGGTCATGCTGCTTTGCCCGATGGGCGACCCTGCGCAGGGAGTCGCGCTTTGCGGCTTCTACTCGGGCGCGTTTCCCGCCCCGGACCATAGCCCGGACAAACACGTGCGCATGTATCGCGACGGCGCATCCATCGCATACGACCACGCTTCGCACGTCCTGACTGCCGACCTGCCGGCCGGCGCGACGATCAACGTGACGGCGCCGGGCGCCATCAACGTCAACACCAAGGACGCGCTACTCAAGGCCGAAAAATTCACGATCGACGCCGACGTGATCGTCACGCGCACGATGACGGTACAAGGCCCGCTCGAGTTCCAGTCGGGTATGGCCGGGCGTGGCGGCGCCGGCGGCCCGACGATGCAGATCGACGGCTCGGCTGATTTCTCGGGCGAAGTGAAGTCGAAGGGCATCAGCGTGCCGCATCACACACACCGCGAGCAGGGCGACGGCAACGACGTGAGCGAACCGAAATGAAAGGGATGAATGCAACGACCGGTCGCGCGATCGTCGACCTCGATCACCTGTATCAGTCTGTCGGAAAAATCATTTCGACGCCGCTCGCGTCGTGTGTCAAACGCCGCACGTTTGGCTCGGATACGTTCGAACAAGTCGACGCGCCCAACAACGGTGGCGAGCGCACGCGCCTTTATGCGGCGATCGCCACTGCGCTGATGCGATGGGAGCCGCGTTTGGTGCTCACGCGCGTACAGATCACGGTCGCTGACGATTCCGTAGGCGACGCATTCGCGGGCAAGAAGTTCGTGGATATCGAAGGCTATACGACGGTATCGGGAGATGCCGTGCGAACGCGCATCCCGTTGATCGCAGGGAGCATCGCATGACGACGACAGCGCTCATCGACCTGTCCAGTCTGCCCCTGCCGGATGCGCTGGAAGTGCTCGATTTCGAGACGATTTACGCGGCACGCAAGGCCGCAATGGTTTCGCTCTGGCCGGAAGATGAACGGGCCGAAATCGCGGCCACGCTCGAACTCGAATCCGAACCGCTCGCGCGTCTGTTGCAGGAGAACAGCTATCGCGAGTTGGTATGGCGTCAGCGCGTTAACGACGCGGTGCGCGCCGTGATGCTCGCGTTCGCGAAGGGGAACGATCTGGAACAGCGTGCGGCGCTCTTCTCCCTGAAGCGCCTCACCGTGACGCCCGCGGATCCCGCGAACAACATCGAGGCGGTGCTGGAGAGCGACGACAGCCTGCGGGAACGGATTCAGCTCGCACCGCAGGGGTTCAGCGTCGCCGGGCCGGCCGCGGCGTACGTCACGAAAGCCCGCGCGGTCGACGGTCGAATCATCGATGCGCAATCGTCGCGACCGCGACCGGGCGACATACTCGTGACGCTGCTGTCGAGTGAAGGCGACGGCACCGCGTCGCGCCAGCTATGCGACGCAGTAGCGGCTGCACTTAGCGCCGAAGATCAGCGGCCATTGAACGATACCGTCTTCGTTGAATCGGCGGAAATTGTCCCGTATCGCATTCATGCGAAGGGATACACGCGAACGGCCGTCGGCGCTGACGTGCTGATTGAACAAGCGCGAAAGAACGCGCAAGCCTATGCCGACAAGGTGCATCGGATCGGTGTCGGCGTCGCCGAATCTGCGATCAAGGGCGTATGTCAGGCCGCCGGGCTATCGAAAACCGAACTGATCGAGCCAGTCGGAGATATCGCAATTGGACGCACGCAGGCGTCGTATTGCGTCGAAGTGGTCGTCGAGTATGGCGGCATCTATGAATAAGCTGCTGCCGCCGAATGCGACGCCGCTGGAAGTGCGCACCGCGACCGCTCTGGCCGCCGTCGATACGTTGCCGATACCGATTCGCGACTACTGGAACCCGGACAAATGCCCGGCAGCGCTGCTGCCTTATCTGGCAGCCGAAGTCTCGGTGGACGGATGGGAACTGGCCGAGTCGGACGACGCACGTCGCGCGCTCATCAAGTCTGCGATCGCCCTGCATCAGAAGCGCGGCACACCGTGGGCGATTCGTGAAGTGATTCGGCGGCTCGGCTTCGGCGAAGTGGCGTTGGTCGAGGGGCGCGGCATTCGCCGGCGCGATGGCACAGCTACGCGAAACGGCGATTACCTGCACGGCCATCCGACCGCATGGGCGCAATACATCGTGAAGCTGTCCCGCGCGATCACGCGTGATCAGGCCGACAACCTGAAAGCAGTGTTGGAGCGATACGCGCCGCAACGATCAATGCTCGCGGCGCTCGATTACCGCGCCGCGCCGATTCGACATAACGGCGTTGCATTGCGCAACGGCCAGTACAACAGAGGGAGTACGACCTAATGGCGGACCTTGTAGAAGTTCCGAAATGGGAAGAGGGAATTTACCAGCTGGAAACGTCCGACCCCGTGGAGGGCGGCCCCGACGGTATCGACAACGTTCAGGCGCGGCAGCTCGGAAATCGTACGCGGTATCTCAAGGATCAGCAGGAAGCGCACGTTGAAGCGGACAATCCGCATCCTCAATACGCGACGCTCGTGCAGATGAAAGCCGCCATCGAGGCGCTAGTCGCATCCGCGCCGGGCGCACTGGACACGCTTAATGAACTTGCGGCGGCGCTCGGCAACGATCCGAACTTCGCGACGACGATGACGAATCAGCTCGCGCTGAAAGCTGCTCTGGACTCACCCTTGTTCACGGGAATGCCGAAAGCGCCGACGCCGGATCAGTTCGATGCGTCAAAGCGGATTGCGACGATGGAGTCTCTGCGGCGCGAGCTTGGAAGCATGGCGGGGACCGACACGCGTTGTGTCGGTATGGCCGCCGACGTCAACTTGCCGGCGTCCTGTGTTGGAAAGCTGCTGCCTGTTCAGGGAGATACTTCGCGCACGATTTTTCTGCCGTCAACTGCGGCGTTGCCTGATGGCGCTTCGATCGCGTTTTATAACCTCAATCCGTCGGCGAATGGGGCGAGCCACACAATTTCTGCGCAGCCAAACCAAAACATCATTGTCACGACGGCATTCGCACAAACCATGCCTCTGGCGCCAGGCGATATCGTGACACTGACCGTGTACGCAGGCTCGTGGACGATGAGCTCCGGCTGCTCGAAGCTATCGCTCGCGCGTATGAACGCTTTTGCATGGTCGAACGCGCAGAACGGGTATCAGATGCTGCCAAGCGGATTGATATTGCAATGGGGATACGTCATTGTTGCGCCCTCATCGCTTCAAACGATCACGTTGCCGCTCACGTATCCGTCGGCCAATCTCGGCGTCGCGGGCTTCGCGGACGACGTAAACGCAAACGGCACTCAATACCGATGGACGGGTGGCAATCGAACGCGCTCGACACTGGGATTTGTCAACAATTGGGAGAGCGGGCCAATTGCGGGCTCGTGGATATCTTGGGGGTATTAACGTGGGTCAAAAGTACGCGGCATATGACGAAGCGAGAGTGATCACAGCCTTCTACGACAGCGTGGATAGCCCACCTCCGAGCGGCGCTAAGGTGGTTCGCATATCGGAGGAGGTGTGGACGACACTGCTAGCGGCGCAGTCCCGCGGTAAACGACTCGTCGTCGACGAGAGCGGCAACGCCGTAGCTGGCGATCCGTTGCCGCTAACCCGCGCGCAGGTAGCCGATCTCAAGCGCGCGCAGCGCGACGCGGCATTGAAAGCGACTGACTGGCTCGTCTCGCGGCATCAGGACGAGAAACTGATCGGTGACGGGACTACGTTGACGGCAAGTCAATTTGAGGCGCTGGTCAAGTACCGTCAGGCGTTGCGAGATATTGCCAACGCTGATCGGTGGCCTGATGTTGCGCTACCGGCGGCGCCGGATTTCCTGACTCCGATCGCCTGATCGGGTCATTCTCGTTATTAACTTTGGAGTCTGTCACATGGCGCTGGATAGCTATCACCACGGCGTTTCGCTCGTCGAGATCAATCAGGGTTCGCGGCCGATCCGCTCCATCTCGACGGCGATCATCGGTCTCGTTTGCACGGCCGACGACGCCGACGCAGAGGCGTTTCCGCTCGATACGCCGGTCCTCATCACGAACGTCATCGCGGCGATTGGCAAGGCAGGAAAGAAAGGCACGCTTCGCAAGGCACTGACCGCCATCGGTGCGCAGACCAAACCGATGAGCGTCATCGTACGCGTGGCCGAAGGCGCCGACGAAGCGGAGACCACGTCGAATGTCATCGGCACGGTCACGGCGGAAGGCAAGTACACCGGCTTGAAAGCGTTGCTGACGGCGCAAGCCAAGCTCGGCGTGAAGCCCCGCATCGTCGGCGCACCGTTCCTCGACACGCAACCTGTCGCGAACGCGCTGGTGACTACGGCCAAATCGCTGAAGGGTTTCGCGTATGCGTACGCTGCTGGCGCGAAAACGAAGGAAGAGGCGGCCGCGTACCGCCGCCAGTTCGCGGCACGCGAGCTCATGATTTTGTGGCCGAATTTTCTTGCATGGGACGACACGGCCAATGCGACCGTCGAAATGCCCGCCGTCGCCTACGCGATGGGCATGCGCGCGAAGATCGACAACGATATCGGCTGGCACAAGACGCTGTCGAACGTCGCCGTGAACGGTGTCACCGGCATCAGCGCCGACGTGTCGTGGGATTTGCAGGATCCGTCGACGGATGCGGGCTATCTGAACGAACAGGACGTGACGACGCTCATCAATCAAGACGGCTATCGCTTCTGGGGTTCGCGCACGTGCTCCGACGATCCGCTGTTCGCGTTCGAGAACTACACGCGCACCGCGCAGGTGGTCGGCGATTCGATCGCGCTCGCGCAGATGGTCAATGTCGACGGGCCGCTCAATCCGTCGTTGCCGCGCGACATTATCGAGAGCATCAACGGGAAATTCCGCCAGTGGGTATCGCTCGGCTACCTGATTGGCGGGGGCGCATGGTTCGATCCGGAGCCGAACACGACCGACGTGCTCAAGTCCGGGCAGGCGTACATCGATTACGACTACACGCCCGTCCCGCCGCTCGAAAACCTCACGCTGCGCCAGCGCATCACCGACCGTTACCTCGCCGATTTCGCGGCGAAGGTCAACGCCTGATCGTCGGGCGTAACCGGACACACAGGAGCATACGAAAATGGCATTGCCGAGCAAACTCAAGGGATTCAACCTGTTCCACAACGGCGAAAACTTCGTCGGAAAGATCGCGGAAGTGACCCTTCCGAAGCTCACGCGAAAGATGGAGGATTGGCAGGGCGGCGGCATGAGCGGCCCGATCAAGGTCGACTTCGGCAACGAAGGTATCCAGATGGAGTGGACGGCCGGCGGCTTCCTCAAAAGCGTGTTGCAGCAATACGGCATCACGCAACACGACGGCGTGCTGCTGCGTTTCGCGGGCGGCTACCAGGCCGAAGATTCTGCCTCGTATGACGCGGTCGAAATCGTCGTCAAGGGTCGGCACATGGAAATCGACCCCGGCACCGCGAAGGCAAAGGAGGATACCGCGTTCAAGGTGACGACCGTCGCGAGCTACTACAAGGTGAGCGTGAACGGCGAAGACATTATCGAAATCGACTTCGTGAACATGATCGAGAAGATCAACGGAAACGACCTACTCGCCGCGCTACGCGCCGCGATCGGTCTCTGATCAGAAGCAACTCGAGTTCGCCGGCTCGGCGGCGCCGACGGCGATCCAACCCACCATCAGGAATCGCACCATGAAATCGAACACGAAACAGAACGAAGCAACCATCATCGACGTCGAAATGACGGAGACCGACGAGCGCAATTCCACGAATGCGCCGGATCCGAACACCTACGAGCTCGATACGCCGATCGTTCGCGGCTCGCAGACGATCACGTCGGTGACGCTGCGCAAGCCGAACGCCGGCGAACTCCGCGGTGTGTCACTGTCCGATCTGGTCAATCTCGACGTGGCGGCACTGTCGAAGGTGCTCCCGCGCATCAGCACTCCGACGCTGACCGACCGTGACGTCTTCAATCTCGATCCGGCTGATCTGGTGCAACTGGGGGGCATCTTCTCGGGTTTTTTGATGACGAAGGCGGTCAAGCAGAAAATGGAATCCCTGACCGCGTAGAAGACCCGATGGCCGATATCGCGACGGTGTTCGGCTGGCCGCCGTCGACGATGGACGCGTTCAGCCTCGCCGAACTGATGGACTGGCGCGAGCGCGCGCGCGTCCGCTACGAAAGCAAGTGACGATGGACAACGCCCTGAAACTTCGCGTCGTGTTCGACATGATCGACAACATGACAAAGCCCCTGAAAAACGCGCTGGCCGGGAGCAAGGGGCTTGCCAGTTCGCTGAAGGAAACGCGGCGCGAGCTGGCCGAAATGGGCAAGACGCAGAAGGCGATCGCGTCATTTCGCGAACTGCACGGCGGGCTGGCGTCGACGACGACGCAGCTCGACGCCGCCCGTGCACGAGTGAAGGAATTGGCGGGATCGCTGCGTACCTTCGGGCCGCCGTCGCAACAGATGATCGCCGAGCTCGCGAAAGCACGGCAGGTGGCATCGCAGCTGCGCGCGGAACAGAAGCAGCAGTCCAACACGTTGCAGGAGCTGCGCACGCGCCTCGCCGGCGCTGGCATCGACACGCGCAATCTGTCGCAGCACGAGCGCGAGTTACGCGCGAACATCGCAGCGACGAACTCGACGATGAACGACCAGATGCGCCGCCTCGACGCGTTCAATGAACGTGAGCGACGCGTCGCAACTGCGCGCAAGAGTATGGAGCGGATTCAGGGGGTCGGCGCCAACATGGCGATGACCGGTTACGCGGCGAAGGCAACCGGCATGCACCTGTTCGGCGACCTGCGCGAGACGATCGACGAGTCCAAAAAGGCCGAATCGGAAGAAATGCGGATCCGCGCGCTCGGCCTCGGCGATCACGCAAGCGAGGACGCGAAGAAGTACGCGCGCGCGATGAACGTCTACGGCGTGTCGACCACCGACAACCTGACGATGATGCGCGACGCGCTCACGATTTTCGCAGACGAGCACCACGCGCAGATGGTGATGCCGACACTCGCGAAAATGAAGTTCGCCAATGAGGCGATGTTCGGTGCGGAGGATGCGCACGCGAACGAAGAGAAGTTCATGAACATGTTGAAGGTCATTGAGCTGCGCGGCGGCACGAAAGACGAAGCGACGTTCAAAGACGAAGCGAACATGGTGCAAAAAGTGCTCACGGCGACCGGCGGCCGTGTCGGCGGCGACGAGTGGCGAAACTTCATCCAGACCGGCGGTGTCGCTGCGAAGCAGCTACGCAAGGATGCCTTCTACTACCAGATGGAGCCGCTCATTCAGGAGATGGGCGGTCACGCAGTCGGCACGGGCCTCATGTCTGCGTACAGCAACGTGTACCAAGGCAAGACGACTGTACGAGCCGCCAAGCAGATGATGGCGCTCGGGCTGCTCGATCCGAAAAAGGTCGAGTACAACAAAATCGGCATGATCAAGCAGATCAAGCCGGGCGCGCTGAAGGGTGGCGACATGCTGAAGGCGTCGCCGCTCGAATGGCTCGAAAAGGTGCTGTTGCCGAAGATGGCTGCGAAGGGGATCACCGACCCGGACAAGGTCAAAGACATGATCTCGACGATCTTCACGAATCGGACCGCTGCCAATCTGTTCTCGACGATGTACATGCAGCGCGAGCAAATCCATAAGAACGAGAGATTGAACGCCGGCGCGGATGGTATCGAAGAGGGGAACCGGAAGGGCCAGCAGATGACGCAGGGCAGGGAGATTGAGGCTCTGGCGAAACTGCACGATCTGAAGCTGGCCATCGGCGAGAAGGTCTCGCCGATCTACAACGCGGGATTGCAGGCGACAGCGGCCGCGACGTCGAAGGTGATCGCGCTGATGCAAAAGCACAGCACGGCCGCGAAGATCATCCTGACGGCGCTCGCCGCGCTCGCTGCGATTCTCGTGGTTTGCGGTACGTTGACGATCGCGCTGGCCGGTGTGCTCGGGCCGCTCGCCGTGCTGCGCTTCAGCATGACGACGCTCGGCATGCAAGGCAGCATTCTCGCGCGCGTGCTCGGGCTCGGCGCGAGCGCGTTCCGCATGCTCGGCTCCGCGATCATGTTCGTCGGCCGCGCGATGCTGATGAATCCGATCGGGCTCGCAATCACGGCTATCGCCGTCGGGGCTTACCTGATCTATCAGTATTGGGAGCCGATCAAGGGCTTCTTCGGCGGTCTGTGGGATCAGGTGCGCGGCGCGTTCGCCGGCGGCATCGGTTCGGTCGCCGCGTTGATCGTCAATTGGTCGCCGCTCGGTCTGTTCTATCAGGCATTGGCGGGCGTCCTGTCGTGGTTCGGCATCGACATTCCGGCGAAATTTTCGGAGTTCGGAGCGAACATCGTTTCGGGCCTCGTGAACGGCATCACCAGCGGGCTCGGCGGCGTTCGCGACGCGATTGTGAACGTCGCCAGTTCCACCGTTGGCTGGTTCAAAGAAAAGCTTGGCATCCACAGCCCGAGCCGCGTATTTGGCGAGCTGGGCGGCTTCATTAGCCAAGGCGCAGCGCTCGGCATGGAAGCGGAGCAGGGCCGCATCGCAAAAGCCGCGGTAGGGCTCGCGACGGTCGCGGTAACGGCGTTCGGTGGTCAGGGAGCGGCCGCGACCCCGTTGTATGTTCGGCCGACGTTGCCGATCGACAATCGCCCGCCGCTTGCGGCTACAACGGCGCCGGCGCCCGCAAACCAATCTGCCGGTGGGTTTGCATCGATCGTGATCAATATCTACCCCGCTGCGGGCGCAGACCCGGCAGCCATCGCGCAGGCGGTGCGCGCAGAGCTCGATCGGCGCGAGCGTTCGAAGCAGGCGCGCATCGGCGCACGCCTGTCAGACTGAGCAGCAATGGAGTAACGCGCATGATGATGTCACTCGACAGTTTCGTTTTCAGCCTGCAGTCGGCCCCATACAAGGAATTGCAGCGGCAGCGCAACTGGAAACACCGCACGAGCTCACGCGTCGGCGCGCGCGATGCGAGTCAGTACACGGGCATTGGCGACGATACGATCACGCTCAACGGCATGGTCGCGCCCGACAACGGCATCGGTACGGCCGCGTCGCTTGACGATCTGGCGAAGATGGCGGACGAAGGCGATGCGTATGTGCTGGTCGACGGCGCGGGCCGGGTGTACGGCGCATACGTTATCGAGAGCCTGAATGAAACGGCCAGCTATCACACGCCCGAAGGGATCGCGCGAAAAATCGAGTTCAATCTGACGTTGAAGCGCGTCGCCGACGAAACACTCGCGTCGACGCAGGGCGATGGAAGCGAGAGCGAGAGCGCGGCAAAGGAGCTGATGAGCAACCTGCGGGAAGTCGGGAAGGTGGCGACCACCGTCGTCGATAACGTGAAGAACCTGTCGGTTAATTCGCTGAAGTCCGCGGCGATCGGTTTTGCTGCGAGCATGGCGCCGCAAGCCGCTACCGCCGCGCTCAAGGGCTTGTCGTCCGCGAGCGGCATGGACCTCGACGCAGCCGTAAAGGCCGCGAAGCAGGTTTCGGCCGGCAATGGCGATGCGATCAGCAGCGTCGTCGCGTTTGTTCTCGACAAGGCGTCAGGTGCGGCATGAGCGAACAGTCGTCGCCGGCGGCCCGCCGGCAGCCGCAGGCCGATTACCGTATCGTGCTGAAGGGCCGCGATATCTCGCGCATGTTCGCTCCGAACCTTGTCAGTCTGACGCTTACCGAATCGCGTTCGGAACAGCCGGACATGCTGGATATCGTGCTGGACGATTCGAAGGGTACGTTCGCGATACCGAAGCGTGGCGACGATGTCAGACTGTCGATCGGCTGGCGAGGTCAGCCGCTGACCGATAAGGGCACCTTCACGGTCGACGAAATCGAACACAGCGGAACACCCGACATTCTGACAATTCGGGCGAAGTCGGCGTCGATGACCAACGCCATGCACGAGCGCCGCGAAAAGAGCTGGCACGGTGTGACGATCGCCGATATCGTCAATGCGATCGCGAGCCGGCATTCGCTGAAAGCCAAGGTCGAGGCGGTCATCGGAAAGATTCTGATCGCGCACATCGACCAGACGCACGAAAGCGATATGTCGTTTCTCACGCGGCTTGCGAAGCGATACGACGCCGTGATGAACGTCAAGGATATGAATTTGCTGTTCATGCCGATCGGCTCGGGCAAGACGGTCAGCGGTAAAGCGCTCACGGTGCTGAATCTCACGCGCGCGAGCGGCGACCGCCATCGCTACCACGTCGCCGAGCGCGAGAGTTATCAGGCCGTGCGCGCGCACTACCATTCGAACACGAAGGGCAAGCGCAAGTCGGTCGTCGTAGGTGGCGAAAACAACAAGAACGTGAAGGTGCTGCCCGAGGACTACGCGACCGAAGCCGAAGCGCGAGCGGCCGCACAGGCAGAACTCGCGCGCGTGAAGCGCAGTCAGGCGACCATGTCGTACGAGCTCGCGATTGGCCGCGCCGAGCTGTTTCCGGAAATGCCTGTGACCGTGGCGGGTTTCAAACCGGAAATCGACGAAACGCCGTGGCTCGTGAAGCAGGTCACGCATACGATCGCTGACGGCGGCTTCACGTCAGCGCTCGAACTGGAAGTACGCGATGATCCGACGACGGACCGACACCGGTCGCACTTCAGAAAAAGTGGCCGGTAGTATGCCGGCCTGATCGCGTGTTCGTTGGAAGTACGGAGTATTCGCGGCCGGCGGCTCGCGCTTCGTTGTATGCGCTGACTGCCATATGCGCCAGCGTCGCGGAACTCGGAAACACGACCGGTTTCCCTGCGTCATCGTTCCAACCGAACTCCGTGTTCCAAAAGGGGGAAAAACAACTGGTCGCCGGCATTCCGATTCCGCGTGGATCGAAGTACAGGCGGGTGCGCGCGATCGCGTAATACTCGGCATCGTAGCGTCGCCTGCCGGCGTCGAACTCCATGATCGCCGCTCGCTCGTTGAAAAACTCCCACACATCCTCGTCGTCGCGTTTCACGGTAGATCATCGATACTGTACGGATATACAGTATTCGGATGCGGCAGGGTCGTGTCAACTGTCGCCGGCGGATGGCGATCCGGTGGTACGAAAAAGCCCGCTGGTGCGGGCTTTCGGGGACAGACTACTTGACCGCTTCGCGGGCCGTCCAATATTCCTCGGTCTCGCCGTCGCGTCGGATTTTGACCGTGCCGCCGAGGATTTTCACGTCGGATAGGTGGACGGTTTGGCCGGTACGGAAGAGGGTGCAACTGCCGGCGTTGATCGCCGCGACAGCGGCTTTCTTGAACGCAGCGGTGTCGCCCGAGATAGAGTACGACATGATCTTGCCGAATCGATCCTCGGTATCGCATCCGAGCCACGGTCCGTCCTTGATCTGGTGAACGCCCGGACGCGAATCCGCCGAAGCGGTTTGTGCGACGAGCGCAGAGAAGCAGGCGACGAAAATCACGCCGCGAGCGCGGCGTACCCCGGAACCCTTCATTTCTGGTCCTTTTTCGTGTTGTGGAAATGAAAGCGTGAGCGTAGCACAACGTTACGGCCCGCTTTCTTTGCGCAGATACGCGGGCGGTCCGATAGCCGCCCATAGCGGACCGTTGCGCCACATACGTGGGAGCTCCAGCGCTAAGGTGCGCCACTTCGCGAGCACGGCAGCAAACGATCCGTCGCGCTTCGCCCGTCGAATCTTGTCGGCGACGTTCCAGCCCCGAACGTAGTGCGCGAAGCTACGTTGGCTTGACAGGTAGTGGGACGCATGAACGCCGACCCATGCCAGCATTTCATCCGGCGACACGTCTGGCGATGCCGGGTCCGGCTCAATATTCGCGACGACGGTCACGGCCGCGGTCGGCTCGCCGGTGGACGCGGTGTTGCCGGCCACCGGCGCCGACACGCCGGACGCGGCGCAAGCTTCGCGCGCACGTAGGCGTAGGAGCTCGATTCGGTGCCACGGGATCGGCGAACGGCCGGCGAGATAGTTGCGAATGGTACGGGTACAGCAGCGTAGGATTTCGGCCGTGCGGGCGATGGACAGGCCGTCGGTTAGCGCGAGAAAATCGGAGAGCGTGCCGTGACGAGGCGCGGCGACATTCATGGCAATTGCAGGGAGCGAAACTATGAAAGGATTTGTAATTGTGTTTACAAATAGTTACTTTCAACCTGACAGCATTACCAGTCTTTCGTTAGCTTCTTTGATTTGACATAAGGTTAATTATCAGCGGGAACGGTGTGCGGCTAAATTGAAATGTCGCAGCTGGACCTCGGCAAGCTGCCGGTTGCCAGTCAGATCGGCCGGCGATGCATCGAACAGCGCTGGCGCCATCGAACATGGGGAATTTGGACCTGAAGTCTGGCCGCGCGCCGAATGGCTGGAACTGACGACGCGGCAACTTCGCCGGCTCGTCGCGTGGGCTACGTAAGCACCGGCCACGAGCCCTGTGCCGTGTGGGCGCTCGAAGCCCGCATCGCGACGCGCGACCTAATGCAAGCGCACTCGGTGCCCGCCTCGCGTGACGCTCCAGGAACGCCTCTTGCTCACCGAATCCCGATCGAGACCCCATCGACATTCGAACATCGACGTGAAAAAGACATCAGGCGTGATCCGGATCGGCATTTCAGGCTGGCGCTACGCGGGATGGCGCGGCACGTTCTACCCGCAAGGACTGAAGCAGGCAGCGGAGCTGCGCTACGCGTCGAGCCTGATGCAGACGATCGAAATCAACGGAACGCATTACAGCCTGCAATCGCTGGACAGCTGGCAGCACTGGTACGCACAGACACCGCCGGGATTCACGTTCAGCGTAAAAGGCGCCCGCTACCTGACGCATCTCCTGCGCTTTCGCGACGAAGCGGCGACGGTCGGCGCCGCCAACTTCTTCGCACAGGGCGTGCTCGCGCTGAAGGACAAACTCGGCCCGATCCTGTGGCAGTTCCCGCCCTCCCTGCGCTTCGACGCGGAGCACATCGAGCGCTTCCTGACACTGCTGCCGCACGATACCGAAGCGGCGCTCGCGTTCGCCGAACGGCATGACGCGCGCGTGAAGACGCCCTACCTCACGATCGACCGCAAGCGCCGCCTGCGTCACGCAATCGAGGTGCGCCACGAGAGCTTCATGGATCCGGCGTTCGTGAAGCTGCTGCGCCGCCACAAGGTCGCACTCGTCGTGTCGGATTCGACCGAGCCATGGCCGCAGTTCGAGGATCTGAGCGCGGATTTCGTCTATATGCGCCTACACGGCACCGAAACGAAATATTCGGGCGAATACTCGGATCCCGCGCTCGACCGCTGGGCGAACCGAATCGATGCATGGAGCCGCGGCACGCAGCCTGCCGACGCACGGCTCGCCGCGCCGGAACTGCAACCGCCGCGCGCGCAGACGCGCGACGTGTACTGCTATTTCGACAACGATGCGAAAACGCACGCACCGTTCGACGCGCAGCGGCTGATGGAGCGCCTCGGCCTGCATGCACACGCGCCGGCGACGGCCGACGACAGCGCCGCAGCGGCCGCCGCCGAACACGATGAACCCGAACCGCAAGGAGAAAAACGATGACTCTGCTTATCTACCTGGTCGGATGGATCATTTTCATCGGCGGCGTCGCATGGGGATTGATGACGCTGCATGTGTCACAGCACATCATCGAGATCGTCGCCGTCATCCTGTTCGGCATCGCCGTGATCACCGGCGCGACGCGCGCGCGCAACCGCGACCGGTCGTAGCGCGATGCGTGCGTGCGCACGACCGCTCCGCGCACGCACGCCTGATCGTTCGCGGCCGCCCGCGCCTCAGCGCCGGTTCGACCGCGACACGACGTCGATCCACACCGCGAGCACCAGCACAGCGCCCTTGACGATCATCTGCCAGTACGCGTCGACGTCGAGCATCGACATCCCGTTGTCGAGACTCGCCATCACGAGCGCGCCGATCAGCGCGCCGTACACGGTGCCCGACCCGCCGCGCATCGACGTGCCGCCGATGAAGCAGGCGGCGATCGCGTCGAGTTCGCCCATCGTGCCGGCGGACGGCGATCCTGCAGCGAGCCGCGCGGTGTTCACGATCCCCGCGAACGCGCACATCAGCCCCATCAGCGCGAAAATCGCGAGCTTCACGCGGTCGGTGTCGACGCCGGACAGCCGCGTCGCCTCGAGATTCGATCCGACCGCATAGATGCGCCGGCCGAACACGGTCTGCGTCGCGATCCACGAGAACACGCCGAGCAGCGCGAGCAGCAGCAGGACCGGCACCGGAATACCGCCGTAACGGTCGAGCGTCGCGACGAACGCGAACAGCACGGCACCCGCGCCGACGACCTTCGCGGCGTCCTGCCACACCGGCGCGACCGCGAGTCGGTAGCGGCGCCGCGTGCCGCGCTGACGCACGACGAGCAGCGCGACGAGCGCGAACAGCAGCAGCGCGAGGCCGTCGCCGACGGCGCGCGGCAGATAGCCCTGCCCGATGAACACGAAGCCGTCCGACACCGGCGCGATGGTCGAACCGCCGGTCACACCGAGCAGCACACCGCGAAACGCGAGCATCCCGCCGAGCCCGACGATGAACGACGGCACGCGTCGATACGTCGACCACCAGCCGTTGAACAACCCGATCAGCACGCCGAGCGCGAGCACGGCGGGCACGGTCGCGGCCACGGGCCAATGGCGGTTCACGTCGAGAATCGCCGCGACGCCGCCGAGCAGCCCGAGCAGCGAACCGACCGACAGGTCGATCTCGCCCGCGATGATGACGAACACCATGCCGCACGCGAGCATCCCGGTGATCGACATCTGCCGCAGCAGGTTCGACACGTTGCGCGGCGTGACGAACGCGCCGTCGGTCAGCACCGAGAAGAACAGCCAGATCGCGGCGACCGCGAACAGCAGCGCGAGCACCTTGTAGCGGACGAAGATCTGCCGCAGCGGCCGGCCCGCGCCGCGGCGCGCGTCGGCACCCGGCGCACCGCCCGGCGCGCCGGCGGAAGACGAAGAGGAAGACAGTTCGGTATTCATGTCGCACTCGTTGCGGTGGGTTCGGTCGGGCGCCGGCCGGCTTTCAGCGCGGCGCCGAGAATCTGTTCCTGCGTCAGGCCGTCGTTGACGAAATCGCCACGCAGCTCGCCCTCGCCGATCACGAGCACGCGATCGGCAAGCCCGAGCACTTCGGGCAGCTCCGACGACACGACGATCAGCGCGACGCCGCGCTTCGCGAGCGCGAAGATCAGCCGGTAGATCTCCGCTTTCGCTCCGACGTCGACGCCGCGCGTCGGCTCGTCGAGAATCAGCACCTGCGGGTCGGCGAGCAGCATGCGCGCCAGCACGGCCTTCTGCTGATTGCCGCCCGACAAACTCGCGATCGGCAGGAACGGATGCGCGGCACGCACGGAGAGCCGCTGCATCTCGGTGCGGATCGCGTCGAGTTCGGCGGCCGCGTCGATCCGCCCGCGCGCCGCGAAACGCCGCAGCACCGACAGCGTGATGTTGTGGCCGACGCCGAGCTGCGGAACGATGCCGTGCCGCTTGCGGTCCTCCGGCACCATCGCGATGCCCGCGCGGATCGCATCGCCCGGCGCACGGATCGCGAGCGGCCGGCCATTCATCCGCACGTCGGCCGTGCACGCGCCCGGATAGGCGCCGAAGATCGCCTGCATCAGCTCGGTGCGCCCGGCGCCGACGAGCCCCGCGACACCGAGAATCTCGCCGCGCCGCACGCTGAACGACACGTCGTCGACACGCTTGCGCCGCGGGTTCGTCACGTCGTAGCAGGTCACGTTGCGCACGTCGAGCACGACATCGCCGATCTCGTGCGGCTCGCGCGGATACAGGTTGCGGATCTCGCGGCCGACCATCATCGAGATGATCCGGTCGGTCGTCAGCCCGCGCATCGGCTCGGTCGCGACGTGGCGACCGTCGCGGATCACGGTGACCGTGTCGCAGACGGCCTCGACCTCGTCGAGCTTGTGCGAGATGTACACGCATGCGACGCCGCGCCGTTTGAGGTCGCGGACGATATCGAGCAGGATGCGCGTCTCCGCCGCGCTCAGCGACGACGACGGCTCGTCGAGAATCAGCAGCTTCGCGCGCTTGTTCAGCGCCTTGGCGATCTCGATCAGCTGCTGATGGCCGCCGCCATAGTTCATCACGGGCTGCGCGACGTTGATCGCGTCGATCCGCAATTCGCGCAGCAGCGCCTCGGCGCGCCGCACCATCTCGGCATAGTGCATGCGTCCGCCGGGCAGCGTGATCTCGTTGCCGAGGAAGATGTTCTCGGCCACCGACAGTTCGGGCACGAGCATCAGCTCCTGGTGAATGATCACGATGCCCGCGCGCTCGGTGTCGCGCACGCCGGATGCGACGAGCGGCGCACCTTCCCAGCGGATCTCGCCATCCCATGTGCCGTGCGGATAGACGCCCGACAGCACCTTCATCAGCGTCGATTTGCCCGCGCCGTTCTCGCCGCACAGCCCGACGCATTCGCCGGGCCGCACGGTCAGGTCGATTCCGTCGAGCGCCTTCACGCCGTCGAAATCCTTGACGATGCCGCGCATCGTCAGCAAGGGTTCGGTCATACGTTCGTGCCTCGCAGTGTGCGCGCGGCCGGACCCGCCACCCGCGGCCGGCCGCGCGCGTCGCGCCGCTTACTGGCTCGCCAGCTGCGCCTGGGTGTAGAAGCCGTCCTTCACGACGACGTCGACGTTGCGCTTGGTCAGGAGCGTCGGCTGCAGCAGCACGGTGTCGACCTTCTTCTTGCCGTTGTCGTATTGCGCGTTGTACGCGGGCTTTGTGCCCTTCGCGAGATCGACCGCGAGCTTCGCCGCTTCGCCGGCGATCAGCTTCAGCGGCTTGTAGACGGTCATCGTCTGCGTGCCGGCGATCACGCGCTTGACGGCCGCGAGATCGGCGTCCTGCCCCGACACGGGCACCTTGCCGGCGAGATGCTGCGCGGCGAGCGCCTGGATCGCACCGCCCGCGGTGCCGTCGTTCGATGCGACGATCGCATCGATCTTGTTGTTGTTCGCGGTCAGCGCATCCTCGACGATCCGCAGCGCGGTCGAGGCGCTCCACTCCGGCACCCACTGCTGGCCGACGATCTTGATGTCGCCGCGGTCGATCGCGGGCTTCAGCACCTTCATCTGGCCGGCGCGCAGCATCTTTGCGTTGTTGTCGGTCGGGGCGCCGCCGAGCAGGAAGTAGTTGCCCTTCGGCTTCGCGTCGATCACGCCCTGCGCCTGCAGCTCGCCGACCTTCTCGTTGTCGAACGAGATGTATGCGTCGACGTCCGCATCGAGAATCAATCGGTCGTACGACACGACCTTGATGCCGGCCTTCTTCGCTTCGGCGACGACGTTGCCGAGCGTCTTCGAGTTGAACGGCACGATCACGATCACGTCGACGCCGCGCGAAATCAGGTTCTCGATCTGCGAAATCTGCCGCTCCTCGCTCGCGTCGGCGGACTGCACGGACACCTTCGCGCCGAGCTTCGTCGCGGCGGCGACGAAGTAGTCGCGATCGCGCGACCAGCGCTCGACGCGCAGATCGTCGATGCAGAAGCCGATCTCGGGCTTGTCCTTGCTCGCATGTGCGAGCGGCGCGCCAAGCGCGAGGACCGCCAGCGCTGCGGCGCCGGCGAGCGAACTCAATACGGTACGACGCGTCACGGATCTCATGTCTCCACTCCTCTTTATTGGACTACCTCGATACGCCGGGCGGGCGCCCGAATGCGCCGCCCGCTTCGAGCCATTGCAGGCCCCGCGCCATCGCGCGGCAGCCCCGCCGGCGGCCCGAGTTCCGGCGGTGCGAACGGCGCGTCACGCGCCGGCCGCGAATACGGGTTCGAGCGCGCGATACAACGCGCGAAACGTCGGCCGCCGCACGTCGCGATACCACGCATGGCGCGCGCGGTCCGGTTCGCGTACCGCCAGCACCGGCGGCTGCGGACACACGATGTCGAGCGGCACATCGGGTTCGACCGCGAGCCGCGCAAGCCGCGCGGCACCGAGCGCCGGGCCGACGTCGCCGCCCGCGCGCAGCGTCAGCGCGCGGCCGGTCAGATCGGCGAGCATCTGCGTCCAGTACGCGCTGCGCGAGCCGCCGCCGATCACCGTGATGCCGTCCGGCACGAGCCCCGCCGCATGCAGCGCGTCGATGCCGTCGAGCAGCGCGAAGCCGACGCCTTCGAGCGTCGCGTTCGCGAGATCGGCGCGCCGCGTATCGGCCGTCAGCCCGTAGAACACGCCCTTCGCATTGACGTCGTTGTGCGGCGTGCGCTCGCCGCTCAGGTAAGGCAGGAACCACGGGCGCGCATCGCGCGCGTTCGCCTCGGCATCCGCGAGCAGCGCCGCGACGCCGTCGTAGCCGGCGAGCTGCGCGGCAAAGTCGATGCAGCCGGCCGCGTTCAGCATCACCGACATCAGGTGCCACGTGTCGGGCAACGCATGACAGAAGCTGTGCACCGCCGATTCGGGATTCGCGCGAAAGCCGTCCGACACGGCGAAGTAGACGCCCGACGTGCCGAGCGACAGCAGCGCATCGCCGGGCCGCACGATGCCGACGCCGACCGCGCCGGCCGCGTTGTCGCCGCCGCCGGCGACGACCGGAATCTCGCGCAGCCCGAGCGTGCGCGCGACCTCGGGCAGCAGCGTGCCGGTGATCCGGTTGCCTTCGAACACGGCCGGCATCTGCGCTCGCGACAGTCCGCAGGCGGCGAGCAGCGTGTCGTCGTACGCGCGCTTCGCGACGTCGAGCCAGAGCGTGCCGGCCGCATCCGACGGATCGGTCGCGAATGCGCCGGTCAACCGGTAGCGCAGATAGTCCTTCGGCAGGAGCACATGCGCGATCCGCGCGAACACGTCGGGCTCGTGACGGCGCACCCACAGCAGCTTCGGCGCGGTAAAGCCCGGCATCGCGATGTTGCCGGCGACCGCACGCAGCGACGGCGCCGCGCGCTCGAGCTCCGCGCACTCCGCATCGGCGCGGCCGTCGTTCCAGAGAATCGCGGGACGCAGCACGTCGCCGCGCGCGTCGAGCAGCGTCGCGCCGTGCATCTGGCCCGTGAGCCCGAGCGCGGCGATGTCGCGCGCGTCGATGCCGGCCGCGCGTGCATCGGCGACGAGCGCCGCGAGCGCACCGCACGCGGCGTCCCACCACTCGTGCGGCGCCTGCTCCGACCAGCGCGGCTGCGGCCGGCTCACCGTCAGCGGCCGCGTCGCGCTCGCGCGCACCGTGCCGTCGCGGTCGAGCAGCACGGCCTTCACGCCCGACGTGCCGAGATCGAGTCCGATGTACATGGCGTCAGCGCAGCGCGTAAATCGCCTGGTTCACGATGTTCTCGAGCCGCTCCTGCGCGCCGCTCGCATGCTGCGGGTTCACGCCGCGCGCGAGCGCGTCGGCTGCGAGCGATTCGAGCGTATAGCCGCCCGACAGGATCTTGCGGCCGAACGTGTCGTCCCACTGCGCGTAGCGCTGCCGGCGCATCGCTTCGAGCCGGTCGTTCTCGACGAGCACGGCCGCGCGTTCGAGCGCGAGCGCGAGCACGTCGATCGCGCCGACATGTCCGTAGAACAAATCTTCCGGATCGACGCTCTGGCGCCGCACCTTCGCGTCGAAGTTCATGCCGCCGGTCGTGAATCCGCCGTGGCGCAGGATCTCGTAGAACGCGAGCGTGAGCTCCTCGACGCTGTTCGGAAACTGATCGGTGTCCCAGCCGTTCTGCGGATCGCCGCGGTTCGCGTCGACGCTGCCGAACACGCCGAGCGCGAACGCGTTCGCGATCTCGTGATGGAACGAATGACCGGCGAGCGTCGCATGGTTCGCCTCGATGTTCACGCGGATCTCGTCCTGCAGCCCGTATTGCGTGAGGAAGCCGTGCACGGTCGCGACGTCGTAGTCGTACTGGTGCTTGGTCGGCTCCTGCGGCTTCGGCTCGATCAGCAGCGCGCCGCGAAAGCCGATCCGGTGCTTGTGCTCGACGACCATCGACAGGAAGCGCGCGAATTGCTCGCGCTCGCGCTTCAGATCGGTATTGAGCAGCGTTTCGTACCCTTCCCGGCCGCCCCACAGCACGTAGTTCTCGCCGCCGAGCCGGTGCGTCGCGTCGAGCGCGTGGCGCACCTGCGTCGCGGCCCACGCGAAGACGTCCGGGTTCGGGTTGGTCGCGGCGCCCGCCGCGAAGCGCGGATGCGAGAACAGGTTCGCGGTGCCCCACAGCAGCCGCACGCCGCTCGCCTGCTGACGCTCGCCGAGATAGTCGACCATCCGTGCGAAGTTGTCGACGTACTCGCGCAGGCTGTCTCCTTCCGGCGCGACGTCGGTGTCGTGGAACGTGTAGAACGGCGTGCCGAGCTTCGTGAAGAACTCGAATGCGGCATCGGCCTTCTGCCGCGCGCGCTCGAGCGCGTCGCCCGGCTGCTGCCACGGCCGCCGGAATGCGCCCTGCCCGAAAATGTCGTGACCGGGCCACACGAACGTGTGCCAGTAGCAGACGGCGATCCGCAGATGCTCCTCGAGCGTCTTGCCGAGCACGCGCTTCGTGCGGTCGTAGTGGTGATAGGCCAGCGGGTTGTCCGACTGCGGCCCTTCGTAGCGAATCGCGGGAATGTGTTCGAAATACGACATGGCGTCTCCGTCCGGTGTCTTGTTGCAGCGCAGCGTGCGTCGCGTCGACGCGCGGCGCCGGGTTGCGGTCTGGCAGGATCGTGCCCGTGCGCCTGCCGGCCGGCAATTGCGAAATTGCGCAGCACGCTTAACGTTTCTTGCCAGCCGCACGCGCGGTACGCGGATTCCGTCCTACAATCGCCGGACATCGAACCGTCGCGCGCCGCCCGCCGGACGCGCGCCCCAGGAGACAACGGCACGGCGCTAGCGGCGCCGGCCCCGAGACCGAGATGAACCGCGCCCGTTCCGCCCCGACACCGCACCGCATTGCGCTGCTGTTCAACGCCAACAAGGTCTACGACCGCGAAATCATCAGCGGGATCGGCCAGTACCTGCACTCGACGCGCGTCGTGTGGGACCTGTTCCTCGAAGACGACTTCCGCTGCCGGCTCGCCGGCATCGAGCGCTTCGACGGCGACGGCATCATCGCGGATTTCGACGACCCGGCCGTCGCCGACGCGCTCGCGGGCTCGCCGCTGCCGATCGTCGCGGTGGGATCGTCTTACGAGGATCCATCCCACTATCCGGACGGCGTCCCCTACATCGCGACCGACAACCCGAAGCTCGTGTCGCTCGCCTATACGCATCTGATCGGCGCGGGGCTGCCGCATTTCGCGATGTACAGCCTGCCGGCCGCGCAGGAAAACCGCTGGGCGCAGCAGCGCGAACTCGCGTTCGACCGGCTCGCGCGCGCCGATGGCCTCGATGCGCCGATCTACCGCGGGCTGCCGACGACGGCGTCCGGCTGGAACCATGCGATCGAGCAACTGATCGGCTGGCTGAACGCCTTGCCGAAGCCGGTCGGCGTAATCGCGGTGACCGACGCGCGTGCGCGGCATCTGCTGCAGGCGTGCCTGATCGCCGGCATCGCGGTGCCCGAGCAGGTCGCGATCATCGGGATCGACAACGATCCGCTCACGCGCACGCTGACGCGCATTCCGCTGTCGTCGGTGATCCAGGGCACCGAGGAGATGGGCCGCACGGCCGCGCACCTGCTGCACCGGATGCTGCGCGGCGCACGCTTTCCGGGGCAGCGCATCCTCGTGCCGCCGGTCGGCATCAACGTGCTCGAATCGACGCGCCATCAGCCGGTCGCGAGTCCGCACGTGATGCGCGCGCGGCACTTCATCCGCCAGTACGCGTGCCAGGGCATCAAGACCGAGCAGGTCGCCGACTATGTCGGCGTGTCGCGCTCGCTGCTCGAAGAACACTTCCGGCGCGAACTGCAGCGCACCGTCCATCAGGAAATCCTGCGTCACAAGCTCGAGGCCGCGCAGGCGCTGCTCGCGAGCCGCAATGCATCGAGCGCCGAGGTCGCGATCCGCTGCGGATTCACGTCGCTGCAGTACATGTACGCGGTGTTCCGACGCGAACTCGGCTGCACGCCGCGCGAATACCAGGAACGCGCGGTGTCCGCGCACTGACGCTCATCGTCGACGACCGATTACTCATGACCTTCGATACCGATTCTTCCCGCACCGCGTCCGACGTCGCCCGCATTCCGTCCGAGCCGTGGGGTTCGCTGCCCGGCGGCGATCCGGTGCGGCGCTATACGCTGCGCAACGCGCACGGGATGCGCGTCGTCGTCAGCGACCTCGGCGCGACCGTGGTGTCGTGGCTCGCGCCCGACCGCACCGGCCGCTTCGCCGACATCGTGCTCGCGCACGACACGCCGGCCGACTATCTCGCGTCCGGCGCGTATCTCGGCGCGACGGTCGGCCGCTGGGCGAACCGGATCGCCGGCGCGCGCTTCACGCTCGACGGCATCGACTATCCGCTCGATCGCAACGAGAACGGCAATCTGCTGCACGGCGGCGCAAGCGGCTTTCATCGCGAACGCTGGGACGTGATCGACGATCGCGGCGGCCTCACGCTGCGGCTCGATTCGCCCGAAGGCGATGCGGGGTTTCCCGGCAACGTCAGCGTACAAGTGCGCTATACGCTCGACGACGACGGCACGCTGACGATCGACTACACGGGCACGAGCGACGCACCGACGCCGCTGAACCTGACGAATCACAGCTACTTCAATCTGAGCGGCCGCGCGGGCAGCGACGTGCGCGGCCACGTGCTGAGGATCGATGCGGACGCGTTTCTCGAAGTCGACGACGCGCTGATTCCGACCGGCCGCGCCGACGTGACGGGTACCGCGTTCGATTTCCGGCAAAGCGCGCCACTCGGTGCACGCCTCGATTGGCCGCACGCGCAGCTCGCGCGCGGCCGCGGCTTCGACCACTGCTACGTGCTGCGCGACGACGTGCACGGCGTGCGGCCCGTCGCGAGCATCTACGATCCGGAAAGCGGCCGCGAGCTGACCGTGTCGACCGATCAATGCGGGCTGCAGCTCTATACCGGCAACTATCTCGACGGCCTGCGCGTCAGCGGCGGCACGACCTGCGTGCGGCACGCGGCGCTGTGCGTCGAGGCCGGCTGCTTTCCGAATCAGATCAACATGGCAGAGCTCGCCGACGCGACGATCGTACGGCCCGGCGATACGTATCGGCAGGCGACGCGCTATCGCGTCGCCGTGCGCGCGTAATCGCCGCGCGCGGTACGGCCGCGCGATCCGTGTGCCGCCGCAGGCCGCGATCGCTCGCGCAGCGCGCTGCATCCGGCCATCGGGCTGAGGGCAGCGCGCCCTCCGACACCCTTCCCTCTGCGCGCGCCGATGTCGAACACGGCATCCAGCGCCGCATGCGCGCCGCACACGATTGTGCGAGATCGTGCAGAAGACCTTTCCTGTGCAGCCGCTTAATCGCGCGTCGGGCGATCTTCAATAATGCGCGCTCGATCCGTCGGTCTGCCGCCGACGCGCCTGCCGGCTTCGCGCCGGGCCAACGACAAGAACACACAATGCATTCCAATCAGACCACCTCGCGCACGCGCACGCGTGGCCGCGCGACCTCATCGACGCGTCGCGCGCGCCGCACCAACGGGATCGCCGGCGCGCTCGTCGCCGCCTGCACGGCCAGCATCGCACCGACCGCCGCACAGGCACAGAGCAGTGTCGCGCTGTACGGGCTGATCGATACGTCGATCACCTATGCGAACAACCAGCGCACGCATGGCGCGGGCTCGCCCGGCAGCGGCAACGTCGCGATGACGAGCGGCGCACTGAATGCGGCGCGCTGGGGGCTGCGCGGCCGCGAGGACCTCGGCGGCGGGCTCGCGGCCGTCTTCACGCTCGAGAACGGCTTCTCGGGCACGACCGGCGCGCTGTCGCAGAAAGGCGTCGACCTGTTCGGCCGGCAGGCATGGATCGGCGTGCGCTCGAACACGGCCGGCACACTGACGTTCGGCCGCCAGTACGATCTGATTCTCGACTTCGTGACGCCGCTCGGCGCGTCGGGGCCCGGCTGGGGCGGCAATCTCGCCGTCCATCCGTACGACAACGACGACTCGAATCGCAACATACGGATCAACCACGCGGTCAAGTACACGAGCCCGACCTATCGCGGGCTCACGTTCGGCGCGATGTACGGATTCTCGAATACGGCCGGCGCGTTTTCGAACAATGCCGCGTGGAGCGCGGGGCTGTCGTATGCGAACGGCCCGCTGAAGCTCGGCGCCGGCTATCTGAAGATCAGCCGCGACCGCCATGCGCCGAATCCGGACGGCGCGCTCAGCACGGTCGACGGCTCGGCGACGATCACGGGCGGCAACCAGCAGATCTGGGCGCTCGCCGCGCGCTATGCGTTCGGCCCGCACTCGGTCGGCGCCGCGTGGTCGCATTCGGCCACGGACGGCGTGACCGGTGTGCTGCAAGGCAGCGGCATCGCGCCGCTGAAAGGCGAATCGCTCGTATTCGACAACTTCTCGGTCGATGCGCGCTACTTCGCGACCGCCGCCTTCAGCGTATCGGCTGCTTACACCTACACGATGGGCCGCTTCGATACGCGCGCCGGCCAGACGCGCCCGAAGTGGAACCAGCTCGTCGCGCAGGCCGACTATGCGTTCTCGAAGCGCACCGACGTCTATCTCGAAGGCGTGTATCAGCGCGTGAGCGGCGGCAACGGCAATCCCGCGTTCAACGCGACCGTCTGGACGCTGACGCCGTCGGCGAACGGCAATCAAGTCGTCGTCGCGCTCGGGCTGCGGCACAAGTTCTGAGGCGCGCCGGGCCTCGTCATGCAACGTTCGTTCCCGAGCGCGTGCGGCAACGTACGATGCCTGCGTGCGCATCCTTTCTCGTCCATCTTCGCGACCACATGACGGAGAAACTGGTCACGCTGTGACATTTTTCCTAATCTGATTGCAGCAGCATCGCGATCTGGCACGCCGATCGTCACAGTCTTTCAGATCGCGTGTCGCCGGCTTGCGAAAGCATGTCGCGTGAGTGTCGCGCGCCCGCTGTCAACGCAGTCAACCGCAGGAGAAAAAGGATGAGCAAAACGAATCGGTTTGCGGTCATTGCAGCGCTCGCGCTGCTCGGCGGCTGTCATCACGCCGCGAAGACGCCCGAGAACACCGGGATGGCGCCGGCGCCGTCGAGCGAGGCCGTCACGACGGTGACGGCCGACGATCTCGACAATCCGAACAGCCCGCTCGCCAAGCGCAGCGTGTATTTCGACTTCGACAGCTATACGGTGAAGCCCGAGGACCAGTCGCTGCTGCAGGCCCATGCGAACTACCTGCGCAGTCACCCGTCGCGTCACGTGCTGATCCAGGGCAACACCGACGAGCGCGGCACGTCCGAATACAACCTCGCGCTCGGCCAGCGCCGCTCGCAGGCCGTGATGAGCGCGCTCGAAACGCTCGGCGTGCCGGCGTCGCAGCTCGAGGCCGTGAGTCTCGGCAAGGAAAAGCCGGTCGCGCTCGGTCACGACGAAGCCGCGTGGGCGCAAAATCGCCGCGCGGATCTCGTCTATCGTTGATCGCACCGAGTCTGCCGCCGCGTTCGCGCCGGCGTGGCGGCCCTTCCTGGCCGCCGCGCCGGGCACGACGCGACTACACACGTCGAATCGCCACGCGTCGCCTACGCCAACGGCGGATCGATCTCGACTTCCGATGCAGATATCGTCCTGCGCCGACCACGTTGCAAAGTCGCGCAACGGTCGCGAGCGCGCGCGTGCGTCGACCGCTGCGGTCGCGAGGACGCACCGCGCGATGCATGACGCCGTGCGCCTGCCGCAGCGCGATATGCAAAAACAATGGAATAACGGCCGGCGCCAAGTCGTTCTGTGATCGCGCAGACGCCCGGTTCGCGCGAACCGGCGTCGGCCGGGGGACTGCGCACCGAAAGGAGATCGACATGAAATCGGCAACGTTGGCCGCGGCGCTGATCGCGGCGCTCGCGCTCGTGCTGTCGGCGGGTTGTACGTCGTCGGGCGGCGGCCCCGCGCAGGGGCCCGGCATGAGCCGCTACGGCGGCTCCGGAGGCAACGGCGGTGGCGGCGGCGGTTACTGACGCGTCGCCGTCGAGATGTCGGGCACGCAGCGCGCGGCGGCCGGCAACCGGCCTGCCCGCACGCGGCGCCGCCGCTCGGTTCAGCGCATCGCCTTGACGTCGGCCGGCGTGACGCTGGCCGGCTGGCCGCCCCATGTCGCGCGCAGATAGTTCGCGAGCTGTGCGACTTCCTCGTCGCCGAGCGTGCCGGCAAAGCCCGGCATCGCCTGCATGTTCTCGACGCCGGCGAACTTCTGTTCGTCGATGCCGTCGAGCACCGCGACGAGCAGGTTGCGCGGATCGTGCTGACGCACGGTCGAGTTGCCGGCCATCGGCACCGCGACGTGCGGCTTGCCTTCGCCGCTCAGCCCGTGACAGCCCGCGCACACGGCGACATAGACGGAACGGCCGGCCGCGAGCTGCGCCGCATCGGCCGATACCGGCTTCACCGGCTGCGGCGCGGGCGGCGTGTCGCCGAGCAGATAGACCGACAGCGCGCGCAGGTCGTCCTTCGTCAGGTATTGCGTGCTCAGGTGCACGACCGGATACATCTCGCCGAACGCGGAGCCTTGCGGCGCGATCCCGACGCCGAAGAAGGTCTGCAGGTCGGCAACGGTCCAGCCGCGCGCGGCGAGGCCGGCCGGTGTGATGTCCGGCGCGGCGACGCGGCCGAGCGCAGCGCCCGCGAACGGCTTCGCGCCGTCGAGCTGGCCCGTGAACGCGCGCGGCGTGTGGCACTCCGCGCAGTGGCCGAGCGCGCCGGCCAGATAGCGGCCGCGCTGCCAGTCGGCGGACTGGCCCGTCGATGCGTCCGGCAGGCTGTCCTTCAGGAACGCAAGGTCCCACAGCGCCATCCCGAACCGCAGGTTGTACGGGAACTTCAGCGCGTGCTCGCGGTTGGCCTGCGCGACCGGCTTGATCGTCATCAGGTACGCGTACATCGCGTCGGTGTCCGCGCGCGTGAGCTGCCGGTACGACGTGTACGGCATCGACGGATAGAGCCGCTTGCCGGGCGCCTTGCCGTCGTGCAGCGCCGCATAGAAGTCGTCCGCGCTCCAGCGGCCGATGCCGTGATCCTTGTCCGGCGTGATGTTCGATCCGTAGAAGGTGCCGTACGGCGAATCGAGCTTCGCGCCGCCCGCGAACGGCGCGCCGTCCTTCGCGGTATGACATGCGGCGCAGTCGGCCGCCTTCACCAGATAGCGGCCACGTGCGATCTGGTCCGCGCCCGGGGCGCCTGAGCCGGCCGTCGATGCGGGTGCGTCGCCGCCGCACGCGGCGAGCGTCAGTGCGCATGCCGCGGCGAGCGCGGGCAAGCCGGCGAAGCGCGCGACACGATGAGCGAGTGTGCGTTTCATGCGGCGTCCTTCACGAGTCCCGGCGTCGTCATCACGACGTCCTTCACGGCTTCGTAGTAGCGGACGTAGCCCGTGCAGCGGCACAGATGCGCGTTCAGCGCCTCGGTGATCGTGCGCTCGACGTCGGCCTTCGCGACCGGCTCGCGCTTCAGCCGCTCGATCAGCACCGTCGCCGCGTTCACGAAGCCGGGCGTGCAGTAGCCGCACTGGAAGCTGAAGTGCTCGAGGAACTTCTGCTGGATCGGCGACAGCTCGACCACTTCGCCGGCTTCGTTGCGCTTCGCATGGCCTTCGACCGTGCGGATCGCGCGCCCGTGGAAGAAATGCGCGCCGGTGATGCAGGTGCGCACTTCCTCGCTCGTGCCGTCCGGCTTGTCGAGAATCACCACGCACGCGTGGCAGATCCCCTGCCCGCAGCCGAGCCGCGAGCCCGTAAGCCCCGCATACTCGTGCAGGAACTCGATCATCATCAGCCCTTCCGGCACCTGCATCGGGCCGACGGCCTTGCCGTTGATGTTGACCGACAGCGGCTTCTGCTGGAAGCGGACCAGCGGACGCTCGACGGCGGCCGCGGCGGGTGCGGCCGAAGCCGCGTTCGGCGCGGATGCGCCGGTCGCTGCCGCGGCGGCGCTCGCGCCCGACGCGGCGGTTTGGGCGGTCGTCATGCGAGCACCTCCTGAATCTTTTGCGGGGTCACCGGCAGATCGGTGAAACGATGGCCGATCGCGTGAGCGATGCCGTTCACGATCGCGCCGACGACGGGAATCATCACGACTTCGGCGACGCCCTTCGGCGGATCGGTCTCCGACAGCGGCGGCAGCACGTCGCCCGTCTGCGTCCACACGGCGACGTCGGTCGCGCGCGGCAGCTGATAGCGGTTGAAGTTCCACGTGCCGTTGCCGGGGCCGTCCTCGTAGAGCGGCAGGTATTCGTGCAGCGCGTGGCCGATGCCCATCGCGAGGCCGCCCTGCAACTGGCCCGACACGAGCTGCGGCGAAATCTGGTTGCCGCATTCCATGATCGAGTGATGCGTGAGCAACTCGACCTTGCCGGTCGCTTCGTGCACGGCCAGCTCGACGAGCGTGCCGACCGCCGTGTAGTACGTGACGGCCGCGTTGTTGCGGCTCATCGGCGGGATGAACACGCGCTTGCGGTCGAGCACGCGATAGCCGTTCGCCGTCGGCGGCAGCGTGCCGCGCACCGCGGTCGCGCCCGCCGGCACGGCGGTGCCCGGCACCGGTCCGTGCTCGTCGCCCGTCTTCGGCGCACCGATGCGCAGCGACAGCCCGTCGATCGGCAAACGCTCGACCGTGCCGCCGATTTCGAACTCGGCGTCGGTCCATTGCCAGCGGTTGAACACGTGCACGACGGCGCCCGTCGGCAGGCCGAGCGCATGCGCCTGCTTCGCGAGCTGTTCGAAGCTGAGCGGCTCGAGCCCGTCGGCAGTCAGCTTGCCGTCGACCCAGCGCGCGTCTTCGATGCGGACCGTGTACGGCGCGGCCTGACCGCCGCCGAGGCCGCGCGACCAGATCGACATCGCGGCCGGCCACAGGCCGTAGCGGAATACGGCGCGCGCAGCTTCGCGCGTGCTGTGCGTGAAGTAGAACGCCGAGTTCGTCGCGCTCGACGGCGATGCATAGCTCGGCGACCAGCGCGGATTCGCGCTCAGGCGATCCTGGTCGGCCTGCGACATCGTGTACGGATCGCCGCTCGTCTCGACCGGCAGATCGGGCCATTCCGTCACGGCGACGCGCACGTCGGTCGCCGGGCGGCCGAGCCATTTCGCGACCGCGACCGCCTGCGACGTCGACATCCCGGTGCCGATCTCGGCGGCCGTGTGATGCAGCGTGACCTTGCCGTTTTCGTCGAATTCGACCTTCGCGAACGATGCTTCGGCGCCGGTGCCGAAGTCCTTCTGCACGCAGGCGAAGCCGACGCCGTAGCGCTTGCCGGGATTCGCGGCCTCGAATTCGGCCTTGCGCGCCACGCGGCGCGTCCACAGCGGGTGCTGCTTCGCGCGCTCGAGCACTTCGTCGACGCGCAATGCGCCGGCCGGAATCGCGCCCTGCGTGTTCTTCATTCCGGAGCGCAGCGCGTTGCGCAGACGGAAGTCGATCGGATCGATGTTCAGCTGCGCGGCGATCTCGTCGATTGCCATTTCGGTCGCGGCCATGCTCTGCAGCGTGCCGTAGCCGCGCGCGGAACCGGCGTCGATCGCGCGCGACGCGATCGCGACCGCGGCGAGATCGCTCTTCGGGAAGTAGTAGATCGACTGCGCGGCCGTCGCGCCGACCATCGCGACCGAAGGCGAGAAGTTCGAGCGTCCGCCGCCGTTCGCCTCGAAGTCGCCCTTGAACGACTGCAGCAGGCCGGTATTGCGGTCGACCGCGATCCGGTAATGCATGCGGAATGCGTGACGCTTGAGCGAGGTCTGGAACTGCTCGTAGCGGTCGTTCGCGAACCGCACCGGACGGCCGTCCGCATACAGCGCGCACACGAGCCCGTAGAACGGCACGTTGCAGTGGTCCTTCGATCCGTATCCGACCGTGTAGCACGGATGCACGAACAGCTTCTTCACCGGGAAGCGGCATTTCGCGACCATCGCGGCCGCGTTCTCCGCGACTTCGAGCGGCGACTGGCTTGCGACGACCAGATGCAGCGACTGCGTCGCGGCGTCGTACCAGCAGTTCGCGTTGTCCGGCTCGAGCGCGGCGGTATCGACCGACTGCGTGCTGTACTCGCGATCGAACACGAGCCAGTCCGCGGACGGATGCTCGAGCTCCGCCGCGATCTGCCCGGCATGGAACATCCCCTGCTCGTCGAGCTTGCCGTGTTCCTTGCCGTCGGGCCAGACCGGTTGATGCTTGCGCATCTGGCTCGGGAAGATCGGCGCGTCCTTCAGGCTCGAATAGACATCGTCGTCGTACGCGGTCTTGCCGCCCACGCGCACGTAGCGGAACGTGCCCCACGGATCGCGCTCGAGCGGGCCCGTGACGGCGCCGTAGCGGATCACGTCGTCGCGGAACTTCAGCGCGTTCTTCGCGAAGCGGAAGCGCGCGAAGTCGTGATAGATCAGGATCGCGACCGCATGGCCGAGATACGCGGGCGTCTTGCCGGCGGGCAGCAGCATGTCCTCGCCGTAGAACGCCGGGAACGCGACGCCGTCGCGCGCGAGATCATCGGCCGTGACGACGCGATCCGGCTTCAGTTCGTCGCCGAGCAGCGACAGGTCGAATCCTTCGTAGATGCGGTCCGCCTGCGTGACGCGCAGGATCAGCGCATGCGACTGCTGCTGCGGCCAGTGCGGCATGTCGGCGGCACGCACGTCGCGGGCGAACACTTTCGAGCCCGTGACCTTCGCCATGCCGTCGATGCGGAATCGGGGGATGCCGGTGACGCTATCCCATTTGACCGGAGTGAGGAGTTTTTCTTCGAAGAGCGCCGCGAATGCGCGGCTGCCCAGCGGCGCGACATACACTGCAACGCCGGCCAGCACGCTGGCTTTCAGAAAACCCCGCCGTGACAGGCCGTGGTTTTTCATTGGGGGGAACCTCCTGATGCGGCTCGTACGGCGATCGGATGTCGCGGCGTTCGGAGCGGCGCGCATTCTGGCATTTTTTACGATATATCGCCTATAGTATTTTTCACATGCAATAGTTATTGGATTTCTTATAACGAGATTCCGCCGCGGCGCAGCGTGCGGTCGCGGCATCGATCGCAAGCGTGCGCGGACGTGTCGGCCGTGCGTCGCATATCGTCCCGTGGACAACGATCGTGCCGCTGTGCGCGCGGCGCCGCAAGCGTCTTTTGTTCGCGTGCGGCAGCGGTTCGAACGGCCAAGCGCCGGTGCGCCGCGCGGCGCGCGTTCATGGTAATGTCGTGCGCATTCCGGCTTGCCGGCACCCGGCCCCGTGCACGGACCTGCCAGCCATCGCGATATCGTGTCGAGGTCGACAACCATGGCAGTCAGGGCACGTCTCCTGCACTCCGTTCTCGCCACTCCCCCGTCCGGCAACCACTGCGTGACGGACGCGCTGCGTCCGTCGATGCTCGTCACGCTGTTCGAGGACGTGCGGCCGATGGCGCTGTCCGGCCTCGCAAGCGGCTTCGTCGCAGCTGTCGCGCTGCTTCGTCTGCATGAACTCTGGTGTGCGATCTGGCTCGTCGTCGACGTCGCGCTGCTCGCTGCCCGGCTCGCGATCGCGCGCGCCTATGTGATCGAGCGCAACGCCGGCCGCGATCGCGCCGAATACTGGGCGATGCACTACGCGCCCGTCTCGCTGCTCGCCTGCTTCGTGCTCGGCCTCGGCGCGATGGGCTGCGTCGATGCGGCCGACGTCGAGCTCGGCACGCTCGCGGTGATGATCGCGGGCGGCGTGTTCGGCGGCATCGCGTCGCGCAATTCGGCGCTGCCGCGCCTCGCGATGACGCAGGTCACGCTCGGCGTGCTGCCGATCGGCGTCGGCGCGCTGCTCGCCGAGCGGCCGGGCGCGTGGCTGCTGGTGCCGCCGCTCGCGATCTATCTGGCCGCGATGCGCACCGTCGTGCAACGCCACTACCGCGTACTCGTCGCGC
Source organism: Burkholderia sp. BC1 (assembly GCF_052683555.1). Lineage (NCBI taxonomy): Bacteria > Pseudomonadati > Pseudomonadota > Betaproteobacteria > Burkholderiales > Burkholderiaceae > Burkholderia > Burkholderia sp. BC1. The sequence goes on along the minus strand of NZ_JBQYLP010000007.1, from coordinate 110,294 downwards.
TGATCGCCGCCCGCCAGCGCAATGCGGAACTCGTCGCGCGCTTCGACGCCGCGCTCACCTACATGCCGCACGGCCTCTGCATGATCGACGGCGACAGCCGCGTGATCGTCGCGAACCGGCGCACGGCGCAGCTGTTCGGTTCGCCGCGCGAGATCATGCTCGATACGCCGCTGCCGGACGTCGTCGCCGCGCTCGGCACCGACGCCGCGCAGCCGGACGCGGCCGTCCTCGCCGCCCGCTGCGCGGACTGGCTCGCACACGACGCGGCGCCGTTCGACATCACGCTCGCGAGCGGCCGGCAGCTCGAACTGACGCGCCATCGTGTGCCGGACGGCAACGCGGTGATCATCGTCGAGGACGTGACCGCGCGGCGTCTGACCGAACAGCACATCCGCCACCTCGCACGGCACGATGCGCTGACGGGGCTGCCGAACCGGCACGAGTTGCATGCGGAGCTCGAACGGATGCTGTCGCGGCCGCCGCGCCGGCCCGACACGGCGGTCGCGGTGATGTATCTCGATCTCGACGGCTTCAAGGCGATCAACGATCGCTTCGGTCATCAGGCCGGCGACGAGCTGCTTACGCAGGTCGCCGAACGGCTCGGCCGCACCTTGCGCGACGGCGCGCTCGCGGCGCGCATCGGCGGCGACGAGTTCGTCGTGGCCGTCGACGATACGACGATGGACGCGTGCTCGCGCGTCGCCGCGCAGCTCATCGCGCAGATCTCGGCGCCCTACACGCTGTCGATCGGCGAGACGGTGCGCTTCGGCATCAGCATCGGCATCGCACTCGACGACGGGCACGGCACGCCCGACGAACTGATCCGTCAGGCCGACAGCGCGCTCTACGACGCGAAGTCGGCCGGCAAGGGCCGCTATCGGTTCTATTCGAGCGGCAGCCGGCCCGTCGCGCCGGCCGCCGCAAACTGACCGCCCGCGCGCGACTGTTTCAGTTTCGAAACGCTTTGCGCGTGTGCGGCGCGTGCCGATGTCACGTGACGTGTTCCGTAACATCGCCCGCGATACGCCGCGACGTTACGTGCAGAAGGCTGCACGATCGACGCAGTGCGCCGCATTTCCTCTCTGGCACCGTTATTGCTTCATCACGGGAAACAGACTGCCGGAGAGTGCTGCCATGAATACCGTCGAAGTGATGAGCCGCCGCGAAACGATCGATGAACTCGACGTGATCGACGGCGCATCGCTGATCCGCCGCCTCGTGTCCGGACGCCGCACGCCCGCTCGGGAAGCCGCGTGCGTCGACAATCCGCCGCTGACGCTGTACGGCGCATATCGGCAAGGCGTCGCCGACTACGCGGCCGGCCGCGCGAATCCGTATCGTGCGGGCAGCCGGTTCTGGGCGCTGTGGGAAGAAGGTCGTATCGAAGCTGAAACGTCGGGGCGGTAGCGCACGCAAGTCCGCACGCGCGCGCGACACGCGGCTCGCGCGCGTCGCGCCGCCGTCGTTTCCCGATAAGATGGCAGATCCCGTCCATCGCACGACGTTGCCATGACCGCCTCCTCCCCGTTCCGCAATCCCATCCACTGCGAAATCGATCTCGACGCGCCCGGCAAGCAGGCCGGCTATCTGCGTCTTCCGCATTCCGTGCATCGCTCGGCATACGGCTGGCTGCCGATTCCGATCGCGTCGATCCGCAACGGCGACGGCCCGGTCGCACTCGTGATGGCCGGCAATCACGGCGACGAATACGAAGGCCAGATCATCGTGTCGCAGCTGATGCGCGAGATCGAGCCCGACATGATCAGCGGGCAGTTGATCCTGCTGCCGATGGCGAACTTTCCGGCGGCCGATGCGGGACTACGCGTGTCGCCGCTCGACAACGGCAACCTGAACCGCAGCTTTCCGGGCGATCCGGCCGGCACGCCGACGCAGATGATCGCGCATTACATCGAGCACGCGCTGCTGTCGCGCGCGCAATACCTTGTCGACCTGCATTCGGGCGGCAGCTCGCTGCTGTATAGCGGCGGCAACATGCTCGCGATCGATCCGCTCGACGCGGACGAGGCCGCGAAGCTCCATGGGTTGCTCGTTGCGTTCGGGCTGCCGAACGCGCTGCTGCATGGGCCGAACCCCGTGCATTCCGCATCGGCCGCGCGCCGGCAAGGCGCGATCTCGATCGTCACCGAACTCGGCGGCGCCGGCATGGCCGATCCGTCGCTGATCCGGCTCGGGCGTCACGGGCTGCTGCACTATCTCGGCTATATCGGCCTGCTGCACGGCAAGCTCCTGCCCGATGCGCCGCCGACCGTCACGCGCTTTTTGCGGGTCGACGGCGACCGGCATTTCGTCTACGCCTACGAACGCGGGCTCTACGAACCGCTCGTCGAACTCGGCGACCGCGTGACGGCCGGGCAGCCGGCCGCGTGGGTCCACTTCCCCGATACGCCGCTGCGCGAGCCCGTGCTGCACCGGTTCAAGGGCGACGGCGAAGTCGTCTGCAAGCGCGTGCCCGCGCAAGTGCAGCGCGGCGACTGCCTGTTTCAGCTCGCGGAACCTACCGACCCGCCGAGCATCGGCCGATAGGGCCGGTTCCGGACCTCTCCTTTTCCCGTGCTGTCTGCCCTGTATGGCGGACGGCACGCGTGCGCCATTAACCAACTTGACAAATTAACCTACTTGGTTAAACTCGCGCATGGACACGCATGGAAAAGAGAACGCCGCATTGCAAGCTGCCGCGCGTCGAGGCGCTGATCGAAGCCGGCAAGGTCCGCCTGACCGCAAGCGCCGTCATCGGCGCCCGCCAGATGGGCTTTACCGAAGCGGAAACGATCGACGTGGTGAGGGCGCTGACACCGTTCGAATTCCACAAGAGCATGACGACCTACGCCGACCACACGATCTGGCAGGACGTCTACCGGCCTTGCACGATGCGCGGCGACGTCTATCTGAAACCGACCGTCGTCGACGATGTGCTGATCGTGTCTTTCAAGGAGCGATGAAATGAAGTGTCCTGCATGCGGTGCTGCCGCGCTGGTCCGCGACACGCGCGACATCCCGTACACCTACAAGGGCGAATCGACCGTGATCCCGCACGTCACGGGCGAGTTTTGCCCCGCGTGCGGCGAGTCGGTGCTCGACGTCGACGAGGCGACCCGTTTCGGCGAAGCAGTGTCGGCGTTCAACCGGCAAGTGAACGCGACACTCGTCGATCCGAAGTTCATTGCGACGGTGCGCAAGAAGCTGAAGCTCGATCAGCGCGAGGCGGCCGAGATTTTCGGCGGCGGCGTCAACGCGTTTTCCCGCTACGAGACCGGCAAGACCAATCCGCCGCTGGCGCTCGTGAAGCTGCTGAAGCTTCTCGACCGTCATCCCGATCTGCTCGACGAAGTGCGTGCAGCATAAACGGCCTGCGCGCGTGCATCGATGATCCGCCGCGCACGCGCAGGCAGACGCGCACCGCCTGCGCCTCATCCCCCCGCTTTCGCTGCAAGCCTTCTGACGCTGCCCGCGAAATCCTTATCGAAATTGCTTCGTTCGTCTTCGTGCGCCGCCCCGCTAACGTATCCGAAACGGCGGCGGCCCGCCGAATGCATCGCACCGCGCACAGCGGCGGCCGCCATCACGACAACCGCGTCGCGATAACGAACGAAACGGCCGGGCCGCGTGCCTGCCGCGTCCGCATCGCGCGCCTTTCGCGATGCCCATGGCCACGACCGACCGCATCATCGACACGACCCCGCTCGACGTGCGTGCCCAGCCGCTGATCGACGCACTGATCGACGAATATGCGACGCGCTACGACGCGTACCGCCCCGACAGCCGCGCGTCCGCGCGCGAAGAACTCGCACGTTATCCGGCCGAACTGTTCGCGCCGCCCGAAGGTGCGTTCGTGCTGCTGCTGCGCGACGGCGAGACGATCGGCGGCGGCGCATTCAAGCGCTACGACGCGCAGACGGCCGAACTCAAACGCATCTGGACGCGCGCCGACCTGCGCCGTCAAGGGCTCGCGCGCCGCATCGTCGAGGCGCTCGAGCAGCGCGCGCGCCGGCAAGGCTATCGCCGCGTCTATCTAACGACCGGTTTTCGCCAGCCCGAAGCGTGGGCGCTGTACGACCGCGCGGGTTATGCGCGTCTGTTCGATGCATCGATCGATCCCGAAGTGCTTTTCCATCTGCGCTTCGGCAAGGACCTCGTCGATCCCGCGCGCACGTCGACGCTCGCCGATCTGTGGGCGCCCACGCCCGAAGCGGCCCTGCCGCGCTGAGGGTCGGCCGCGGTCCACGCGCGCATCGCGTTCCCTGCTTTCCACGACAACGACAGGACGTCTTCATGCCATACCGCGTACGCCGCGCTTCGCGCGCCATCGTCACCCTCGCCGCCGCGCTCGTGGGCCTCACGGCCTTCGCCGCCGCGGCCGCCACGTTCGATCTGAGTCCCGAGCAGCGCGGCCGTCCGCGCGGCATCGCCGATCCGGCGGTCGAGCGCGCGGTGCCCGCGTCGTTCCGGTTCGCCGAACCCGACACGCTGACGATCGGCATCGCGCCGAGCCTGCCGCCGATCAGCACCTATGCGACGGACGCGCGCACGGTCGTCGGCTTCGATGCGGACGTCGGCCAGCTCGTCGCCGATACGCTCGGACGCCGGCTGAAGATCGTCGCGCTCGCCTGGGCCGACTGGCCGCTCGCGCTCGACTCGGGCAAGGTCGACGCGGTGATCTCCAACGTGACGGTCACCGAGGAACGCAAGCAGAAGTTCGACTTCTCGACGTACCGCAAGGATCAGCTCGGCTTCTACGTGCGCAACGACAGCGCGATCCGGGCGATCCGCGAACCGAAGGACGTCGCCGGGCTGCGCATCGTCACCGACGCCGGCACGAATCAGGAAAAGATCCTGCTCGCGTGGGACCGCGACAACGTCGCGCACGGGCTCAAGCCCGTGCAGGTGCAGTACTACGACGATCACGCGATGCGGATCGTCGCCGTGCAGTCCGGTCGCGCGGACGCGATCTTCAGCGTGAATTCGGTGCTCGCGTATCAGAGCGCGCAGCAGGGCAAGACGCGGCTCGTCGGCACGGTCAGCGGCGGCTGGCCGCGCACGGCCGACATCGCGATCGCGACGCGCAAGGGCAGCGGGCTCGCGCAGCCGCTCACCGATGCGCTGAACGGGCTCATCAAGAACGGCCGCTACACGCAGATCCTCGATCGCTGGAACCTCGCGTCCGAAGCGATCGACACGTCGCGCACGAATCCGCCCGGCCTGCCGAAGAGCTGAGCGCCGCCCCCTTTCACGCACGTCGTTCACCATGTCCTATTCGCTTTCGCTGCTCGACAAAATCCCGATCGCCGACGGCGGCAGCGCCGCCGACGCGCTGCGCTTCACGACCACGCTTGCGCGGCGCGCCGAGCAGCTCGGCTACGCGCGGTTCTGGGTCGCCGAGCATCACGGCGCGCCGGGCTTCGCGAGTTCGGCGCCCGAAATCGTCGTCGCCCATCTGCTCGCGCAGACGTCGCGCATCCGCGTCGGCTCGGGCGGCGTGATGCTGCAGCACTACAGTCCGTTCAAGGTCGCCGAGACGTTCCGGCTGCTCGCGGCACTCGCGCCCGGCCGCGTCGATCTCGGCATCGGCAAGGCGCCGGGCGGACTGCCGCTGACCACGCGTGCGCTGCAGTGGTATCAAGACAAGGCCGCAAAACCGGACTTCGCGGGCCAGCTCGCCGCGCTCGACGCGTTTCTCGGCTGGGGCGTCGACGAGGATCATCCGCTCGCGGGCGCGATCGCGCTGCCCGAACCGCCGCAGCCGCCGCAACGCATCCTGCTCGGCGGATCGCCGGACAGCGGCGCGCTCGCCGCACGCCACGGCTGGCGCTTCTGCTATGCCGGCCATTTCAACGGCGACGAGGCGAATCTCGAACGCTCGCTCGAGGCCTACCGAAGCGCAGGCGGCACGCAGCCGCTCGTCGCGCTGTACGCGGTCGCGGCCGGGACGCGCGAGGCGGCCGAGCGTCTGATCGGGACGCTGAAGATCTTCCGGCTGCGGCTCGCGAGCGGCCAGAGCTTCAACCTCGCGAGCGCGCAGGCAGCCGCCGAATTCGCGCGGCAAAGCGGCGCGTCCGACTACCGCATCGACGAACTGCGCCCCGCCGTGCTCGCCGATACGCCCGAGCGCGTCCATCGCGCGCTCGACGCGCTGAGCCGGCGGCTCGGCGTCGACGAGTTCGTGATCGATGCGCCGACCGCCGACCATGCGGCGCGACTCGCGTCGGTCGAATGGCTCGGCGGCGTGCAGACGATCACGCCAGCGCACATCGCACGCGCCGCGACGCACGGCGCCCCTTCCCTCGACCGCGACACGCCACACCCATGACGACTCCACGCCCGATTCCCTTCGGCCTGATGCTGCAAGGCGCAGGCAGCCACATGAACGCATGGCGGCATCCGAGCAACCCGCCCGATGCGAGCATCAACGTCGATTTCGCGATCGGCATCGCGCGCAAGGCCGAGGCCGCCGGCATCGCGTTCGCGTTCGTCGCGGACGGCCTCTACATCAACGACAAGTCGATCCCGCACTTCCTGAACCGCTTCGAGCCGCTGACGCTGCTGTCCGCGCTCGCGGCCGCGACGACGAAGATCGGGCTCGCCGGCACGATCTCGACGTCGTACAGCGAGCCGTTCACGGTCGCGCGCCAGCTCGCGTCGCTCGACGCGATCAGCGGCGGGCGCGCCGGCTGGAACGTCGTGACGACACCGCTCGAAGGCACCGCGAAGAACTTCGGCAAGACGCATCCCGATCACGCGCTGCGCTACGAGATCGCCGACGAATTCCTGAGCGTCGTGCAGGGCCTGTGGGACAGCTGGGACGACGACGCATTCGTGCGCGACCGTGAAACCGGACGCTTCTTCGATCGCACGAAGCTGCATACGCTCGATCATCGCGGCCGCTTCTTCCAGGTCGCCGGGCCGTTGAACATTCAGCGCTCGCGCCAGGGGCAGCCGGTGATCTTTCAGGCCGGCTCGTCCGACGACGGCATCGCGCTCGCCGGCAAGTACGCGGACGCGGTATTCACGCATTCGCCGTCGCTCGACGAAACCGCGGCGTTTTCGCGGCGCGTGAAGCAGAGCGCGATCGAGCACGGCCGGCGGCCCGACGACGTGAAGATCTTCCCCGGTATCGGGCCGATCGTCGGGCGCACCGCCGCCGAAGCCGAAGACAAATACCGCGCGATCCGCGATCTGCTGACGATCGACGACGCGCTCGCCTATCTCGGCCGCTATTTCGACCACCACGACTTCACGCAATACGCGCTCGACGCGCCGTTCCCCGAGCTCGGCGACATCGGCCGCAACAGCTTCCGTTCGACGACCGACCGGATCAAGGCCGACGCGAAACGGCACGGGCTGACGCTGCGCGAAACGGCGCTCGCCGTCGCGACGCCGCGCCCGAACTTCATCGGCACCGCCGAGCACGTCGCCGACGAACTGATCCGCTGGTTCGACGCGGGCGCGGCCGACGGTTTCATTCTCGGCTTTGCGGTGCAGGCGCAAGGCGTCGACGATTTCGTCGAACTCGTGATTCCGGCGCTCGAAGCGCGCGGCCGCTATCGGCGCGAGCTGCACGGCAGCACGCTGCGCGATCACCTCGGCCTGCCGCGCAAGGCGAGCCGCTACGCGTCGCCCGATGCGACGCGCGCGCCGGCCGATGAAGCGCATGCGTAGTACGCCGCGTGCGTCGCGCGCCGTCGTGCGTGCCGAGCAGCCGACGTACCGATTCGACGACGACCCATTCGAGGACCCCGCATCGACATGAGCGATACGACCCATCTCGGCGGCGCCGTGCCGCCGCTGCCTTCCAGCGCGCCGCGCGACGCCGGCGCGCGCGTGCGCATCGTGCCCGCACGCCACCGCTCGAGCCTCGCGGGCACCGTGCTCGCACTCGCACTGATCGCGCTCGCGCTGCACTCGATCCTGACGAACCCGCAATGGGGCTGGCCGGTGTTCGCCGAATGGTTCCTGTCGCCGCCCGTGCTGTCCGGCCTCGCGCGCACGCTCGTGCTGACGCTGCTCGGCGCCCTGTTCGGCTTCGCGCTCGGTGCCCTGGTCGCGTTCGCGCGGCTGTCGCGCTCGCGGCTGCTGTCGGCCAGCGCATGGACGTTCGTCTGGCTGTTCCGCTCGATCCCGCTGATCGTGCTGCTGCTGATCCTCAACAACCTCGGCTACCTGTACGAGCACGTGCGGCTCGGCGTGCCGTTCACCGACATCGTCTGGTTCGACACGCCGACGACCGACCTGATCAGTCCGTTCGCGGCGGCCGTACTCGGTCTCACGCTGAATCACGCGGCGTTTTCCGCGGAAGTGATCCGCGGCGGCATTCTCTCGGTCGATCAGGGACAGCTCGAAGCGGCCGCCGCGCTCGGCCTGCCGCACGGCCGGCAGACCGCGCGCATCGTGCTGCCGCAGGCGATGCGCGCGATCCTGCCGACTGCGTTCAACGATCTGATCGTGCTCGCGAAAGGCACGTCGATGGTGTACGTGCTCGCGATGCCCGAGCTGTTCTACACGGTGCAGGTCATCTATCGCCGCAATCTCGAAGTGATTCCGCTGCTGATGGTCGCGACGGTCTGGTATCTGATCATCCTGACCGTGCTGTCGGCGATCCAGGTGCAGGTCGAACGCCATTACGCGCGCGGCGCGCTGCGCAATCCGCCGCCGTCCGCGCTGACGTTCGTACTCGCACGCGCGGGCGCGCTGTGGCGGCGTGTCGTCGCACGCCGCGGCATGCCGGCCGCCGGCGCCGGCGACGACGCGGTCGTACCGCAGCCCGGCGGCGAAGTGACCGTGCATCGCGTATCGAAACGCTTCGGCACGCAGCGCGTGCTCGACGACGTGTCGTTCGTCGCGCCGCGCGGCAGCGTGACCGTGATCGTCGGGCCGTCCGGCTCGGGCAAGTCGACGCTGCTGCGCACGATCAATCATCTCGAACGCGTCGACGACGGCATCATCGACATCGATGGCGAACTGATCGGCTATCGCCGCGACGGCGACGTGCTGCACGAACTGAAGGAGCGCGACGTGCTGAAGCGTCGCAGCGCGGTCGGGATGGTGTTCCAGACCTTCAACCTGTTCCCGCATCTGACGGTGCTCGAGAACCTGATCGAAGCGCCGCTCGCGCTCGGCACCGCGACGCGCGAGGCGGCGGAACGAACCGCGCGCGCGTTGCTCGCGCGTGTCGGCCTCGCCGACAAGGCCGACGCGTATCCGCGCCAGCTGTCGGGCGGCCAGCAGCAGCGCGTCGCGATCGCGCGTGCGCTCGCGCTGCGACCGAAGGTGCTGCTGTTCGACGAGCCGACGTCCGCGCTCGATCCGGAGCTCGTCAACGAAGTGCTCGACGTGATCAAGGAACTTGCGCGCTCCGGCACGACGCTCGTGATCGTCACGCACGAAATCGGCTTCGCGCGCGAAGTCGCCGACAACGTGCTGTTCATGGAACGCGGACGCATCGTCGAAGCGGGACCGCCGGCCGTCGTGCTCGACGCGCCCGCGCATCCGCGCACGCGCGCGTTCCTGTCGCACGTGCTGTAACGCCTGCGGCGTGCGATCCATTCGCTATCGAACCCGACGACATGACGATCGACCGACGACAGTTCATCGCCGCCGCACTCGCCGCGGCATCCGGTTGCGCGCCGTGGCGCGCGGCGCACGCGGTCGCCGCGACCGCGGACCTCGATCCACGCCAGCCCGGCCGCGTGCGCGCGCCGCGCGACGACGCCGCGATCCGCGCGGCAAGTACCTACCGATGGGTGCGCGACGGCGCATTCACGGTGGCGATTTCGCCGCATGCGCCGCCCGTGTCGACCTACGCGACCGATGCACGTACGGTCGTCGGCGCCGATCCCGACTATGCGCAGCTCGTCGCCGACGCGCTGGGCCGCACGCTGGTGCTGGTGCCCATCGCGTGGGCCGACTGGCCGCTCGGCCTCACTTCGGGGAAGTACGATGCGGTGATCTCGAACATCGGCGTGACCGAAAAGCGCAAGGAGAAGTACGACTTCACGACGTACCGGCTCGGGCTGCACGGCTTCTACGTGCGCACCGACAGCCCGATCCGCGCGATCGCCGAACCGAAGGACGTCGCCGGGCTGCGCATCATCACCGGCGCGGGCACGAGCCAGGAGCACATCCTGCTCGAATGGAGCCGGCGCAACGTCGCGCACGGCCTGAAGGCGACCGAGCTGCTGTACTTCGACGACGATGCGGCCGCGCGCGTCGCGCTGCTGTCGGGCCGTGCGGACGCCGAGCTGAATCCGAACGCATCGCTCGCCTACGAAGCCGCGCGCACGGGCAAGATCCGGCGCGTCGGCGTCGTCAATGCGGGCTGGCCGGCGAATGCGGACGTCGCGATCGCGACGCGTCGCGGCAGCGGGCTTGCACCCGCGCTGACGCTCGCGACCAACACGCTGATCGCGAGCGGCCGCTACGGACAGGCGCTTGCGCGATGGGGGCTGCAGAGCGAAGCGATCGCGCGTGCCGAAACCAATCCGCCGGGACTGCCGTCGTACTGAACCGCGCATCGATGCGTGCGCATGCATCGATGCGCGCGTCCTCCGCGCTGCGCCACGCGCGTTTCATCGCAACCGGAAGCGATTCCGATTCGCGTTCTTCATTCGATTTCATCGCATGTTCGACGTGCGCCGCGGTAAGTTTTGCGCGCGCGTGCGCGCCGCATCCGGCAACGCTTGCCGGCGCACGCGCTGTTACAAAAATCGCCTCTCGCCCCGCGCGCGGATCGCCTACATTGCAACCACTTCGACGCAATCGTCGGATGTCTGCACGGGCTTCGACGGCGGTCGGTATCGCACGCCGGGCCGATGGCAAAGAAAACGAAAAGGTGTCTCGACCGACGCGCTGGCGGTATCCAGCGTACGCGGCTTGCGATGGCTGAAACGGTTTCCCCGAACGATACGAGGCGATCCGCTGCGCGGCATCCGTTGCCTGCGCACGCGCGTCGCGTCGTCGATCGGTCGGGCCGCGCCGTCGCCGCCGCACGTCAATGAGGAGCAGTCCATGCGACGCATCACCGTGCCTCACTCGCTCGTCACCCGTCTGTCCGCCGCGCTTGCCTGCGCGGCCGCCGCCGCGGCGCACGCGGACCCGGTCGTCGTATCGGGACCGAGTCCGTTCGCGGCGTGCACGATCGGCGGCCCCGGTACCAACTACGTGAACGCCGAAGTCGAACCCTGGCTCTCGGTGAACCCGGCCAATCCGTTGAACATGATCGGCGTATGGCAGCAGGACCGCTGGTCGAACGGCGGCGCGCACGGGCTCGTCGCGGGCTACACGTTCGACGGCGGCGCGACGTGGGCGCGCACGCCGCAGCCGTTCAGCGCGTGTGCGCCCGGCGGGCTCAAGTACGAGCGCGCCTCCGATCCATGGGTGTCGTTCGGGCCGGACGGCACCGCGTACTCGGTATCGATTTCGTTCAACCAGTCGAACAACAGCAACGCGGTGGCCGCGTCGGTATCGACGGACGGCGGGCAAACGTGGAGCAGCCCGGCCGTGCTGATCGCGAACGACGAGCCGACCACGCAGTTCTTCAACGACAAGGAATCGGTGACCGCGAACCCGGTGAAGGCCGGCACCGCCTATGCGGTGTGGGACCGGCTCGAACTGCCGAACGGCAACCCGTACGCGAACCTGCATACGGCCGCGTATCGCGGGCCGACGTTCTTCTCGAAGACGGTCGACGGCGGCCGTACGTGGAGTCCCGCGAAGGTGATCGTCCCCGTTGCGTCGCGTCAGCAGACGATCGGCAACCAGATCGTCGTCGATCCGAAGACGGGCACGCTGTATGACTTCTTCGACCTGATCCAGCCGCCGTTCCACAAGGCGGCCGGCAAGGTCGCATTCGTGAAATCGACCGACGACGGCGCGACGTGGAGCAAGCCGCAGGTGATCGCGGGACTGCAGACGGTCGGCGTCACCGATCCGAACACCGGCGCGCCGGTGCGCACCGGCGACATCATTCCCGAGCCGGCGATCGATTTGGCGTCGGGGCAGTTGTACGTCGTGTGGCAGGACAGCCGCTTCAACGGCGGCCAGTACGACGAGATCGCGCTGTCGACGTCGAAAGACGGCGGTGCGACGTGGAGTGCGCCGCTGCAGATCAACACCCCGACCGGGCGTCCGGCGTTCAACCCGTCGGTGCGCGTCGACAATGCGGGCACCGTGATGGTCACGTACTACGATTTCCGCGACCTGCAGACCGGCAACACGACGACGCTGCCGACCGGCTTCTGGCGCAAGGTGTCGCATGACGGCGGTGCGACGTTCGTCGACGAGCGCCGCGTCGGCGGGCCGTTCGACATGATGCTCGCGCCGTACGCCGAAGGATTCTTCATCGGCGACTATCAGGGGCTCGACGTGCTGCCGTCGTCGTCGTTCCATCCGCTGTTCGTGCAGACGAATTCGGGCAATTTGACGAACCGCACCGACGTGTTCTTCGCGCCGTAAGCCGGCGTACGGGCCGCGCCGCCGCCGCCGCGATGCAGGCCGTCGCGCGGCGGTCGTCCGCCCGGCATTCGACCACGCGCGGCCGCTCGGTTTCCGACGCGGCCGCCGTCCGCCTTCCCCGCTTTCCCCGCCTCCTCCTCTATCCGCTCGCCGTGCATCGCGCGACGTTGTCGGGCATTGTCCGTTCGGCCGGCTTGGAACCCGAAATGATATAACGTATCATTCACGATCTCGACCGTCCGATGCCCGCCTGACCGGTGTGTCGGCCGAATCGAGCGATGTTCCAGCGGGTCACTGCGCGCCGCAAACGCAACAATATATCGTATCGATATGAAACCGATTCGCGGCGCGCCGGGCTCGCCCCCGATCCGATTCCGACAGACTTCAACCGACTCCTCGACCATGCGCGACCTCCCACGTCTTCCACGTCTCCCTCGTCTTCCGCTCCGCCCGCTCTCGCCCGTTTCGCTGATGGCGCTCGCCGCCCTTGCGCATGCGCAAACCGACACGCCCGCAACCGCGACGTCGCCGTCCTCGAGCGGCGCGCCGCTCGCGCCGATTTTCGTCACCGCGAATCCGCTCGGCGACGCCGAACTGATCGCGCCCACCACGCAGCTGTCGGGCGATGCGCTGCTGCGCCGCCAGGCCGATTCGCTCGGCGAAACGCTGAACGGCCTGCCCGGCGTGTCGACCACGACGTACGGGCCGATGGTCGGCCGCCCGATCGTGCGCGGCATGGACGGCGACCGGATCCGGCTGCTGCAGAACGGCGTGGCCGCCTACGATGCGTCGTCGCTTTCGTACGACCATGCCGTGCCGGAAGACCCGCTGTCGATCGAGCGCGTCGAGATCGTGCGCGGCCCGGCGGCGCTGCTATACGGCGGCAACGCGATCGGCGGCGTCGTGAACACGATCGACAACCGGATCCCGCGCGAGGCGATCGACGGCCCGACCGGTACGCTCGACGTCCGCTACGGCGGCGCGAACGCCACGCGCGCGGGCGCCGCGCAGGTCGAAGGCGGCAACGGCCGCTTCGCGTTCCACGTCGACGCATTCGATCGCGAAACCGGCAAGCTGCGGATTCCCGGCTATGCGCGCAGCGATACGCAACGCGCGCTCGACGGCCCCGACACGCCGCAGCCGGTCGGCAGCGTGCCGAACAGCGACGGCCGCGTGCACGGCGGCGCGGTCGGCGCGTCGTACACGTGGGCCGACGGTTTCGCGGGCCTGTCGTACAGCGGCTACGAATCGAACTACGGATCGGTCGCCGAAGACGACGTACGGCTGCGCATGCGTCAGGAGCGCCTCGCCTTCGCGTCGGAGGCTCGCAACCTGCCGGGGCCGTTCTCGACGCTGAAATTCGACTTCGCCTACACCGATTACCGCCACAAGGAAGTCGACAACGGCGAAACCGCGACGACGTTCCGCAATCGCGGCTACGAGGCGCGCATCGAGGCGCGGCACCGCAAGCTTGGGCCGCTCGAAGGCGCGATCGGCGTGCAGTTCGGCGGCAATACGTTCTCCGCGCTCGGCGACGAAACGCTCGTTCCGTCGACGCGCACCAATAGCGTCGCGCTGTTCGGCCTCGAGGAATGGCAGGTCGATCCGGCGCTGAAGCTGAGCCTCGGCGGACGCATCGAGCATGTGAACGTCGATCCCGATCCGGCCGGCGTCGAGAAATTCGCGGGCGCGCAATCGCGCACGTTCAACGCAGGCAGCGTGTCGGCCGGCGCGCTGTTTTCGCTGACACCTGCCTGGTCGATCGCCGCCAACGTCGCCTACACCGAACGCGCGCCGACGTTCTACGAGCTCTATTCGAACGGCCCGCACGATGCGACGGGGCAGTACCTGATCGGCAATCCGAATGCGTCGAAGGAAAAGGCCGTGTCGACCGACCTGTCGCTGCGCTATGCGAGCGGACCGAATCGCGGCAGCGTCGGCGTGTTCTACAACCGCTTTTCGAACTATCTGGCCGAATACGCAACCGGACGCATCGTCGACAGCGACGGCGAGCCGGTCCCGCGCGGCACCGAGGACGCGCTCGCGGAGGCCGTCTATCGCGGCGTGCGCGCGGAGTTCTACGGCATCGAGCTCGACGGCAAGTATCGCGTCTATGCACACAGCGGCCATACGGTCGACCTCGAGCTGACGGCCGACTATACGCATGCGCGCAACGTCGACACCGGCGAGCCGCTGCCGCGCATCGCACCGCTGCGCGCGACGCTCGCGGCCGACTACGGCTACGGCCCGTTCGGCGCACGCGCGCAGCTCACGCACGCGTGGTCGCAGCATCGCGTGCCCGCCGACGATGAACCGACCGCCGGCTATACCTCGCTCGGCGTGGTGCTGACGTACAAGTTCCGCGTCGGCGCGACGCACTGGCTCGCGTATCTGCGCGGCGACAACCTGACGAACCAGGACATCCGTTACGCGACCTCCGTCGTGCGCGGCTTTGCGCCGCAAGGCGGCCGCAGCGTGATGGCCGGATTGCGTACGACGTTCTGATTGCGCGCGCCGTTCCGATTCGCGTCATATCGGCCATGCAATACCGGGCATTCGTCGATCGAGCGAATCGGAACGGCAATCATTCAACGACGAATACCGGTTTTGCCAAATGCAACAAAACGGGTCGCATTATCCGGATATGAAACGAACCAATCGCCGGTGATTGCCTCGCGGCGCACGAACCGTGCGTTGCAGCACGGCGTTGCCGAATCGCGCTTGAATTAATAGAAATAAAAATCAGGGTTTCGACGGGTAAAGAAATGGCTCCCAATACCCGTTAAATGCGGCATCGGCCTGCCAAGGCCGAATTCCGTTTCCCCACCCGCGCAAGAGGGCCATTGTGAAAATCACCAGAATAACCATCCAGGCAAAACTGCTCGGCGGCTTCGGCATGCTCGCCGCCATCGTCGTCATCGTGTCCGCGATGGCGCTCAATGCGCTGTCCAACGCCAACGACGAATTCTTCCGCTACATGAACGGCATCAGCGCGCGTGCGCAATTGTCCGAGCAGATTCGCGAGGCCGTCGACCGGCGCGCGATCGCCGCGCGCAATCTCGTGCTCGTGACGAAGCCGTCGGACGTCGAACTCGAACTCGCCGACGTGCAGCGCGCGCACAAGGACGTGCAGGATCGCATCGCCAAACTGCAGGCGCTGATCGCGAACGCGCACGATACGACCGATCGCGCGCGCGAACTGGTGGCCGCCATCGCGCGCATCGAGCGCAGCTACGGCCCCGTCGCGCTGAACATCGTGTCGCTCGCGCAGGGCGGCAGGAAAGACGAGGCGGCCGCCGACATCGACGACCGCTGCCGGCCGCTGCTCGCGCAGCTCGTGCGCGCGACCGATGCGTACGCAACCTATACGCGCGAACGCGAACACGCGATCGCGGAGTCGTTCGGCGATCGCTACGTGCGCGAACGCAACCTGCTCGCCGGCATCTGCATCGGCTCCCTGCTGCTCGCGATCGGCGGCGGCCTGTGGATCACACGCCGGATCACCGCGCCGATCGCGGTCGCGGTCGACGTCGCGCGCACCGTTGCGCAGGGCGATCTCGGCAGTCGCATCGCCGTGACGGGCAACGACGAGACGCGCGACCTGCTCGATGCGCTGCGCACGATGAACGCGCGACTGATCGACATCGTCGGCCGCGTGCGCGACTCGTCGAACAGCATCGCGCATGCGGTCGGCGAGATCGCGGCCGGCAACCTCGACCTGAGCCAGCGCACCGAGGAGCAGGCGGCGTCGCTGCAGGAGACGGCCGCGACGATGGAGGAATTCACGTCGACGGTACGGCTCAACGCGGAGAACGCGCAGCAGGCGAGCGCGCTCGCCGCGAATGCGTCCGACGTCGCGCAGCGCGGCAGCGCGGTGGTCGGCCGCGTGGTCGAGACGATGACGGAGATCGGCGACAGCTCCTCGAAGATCGCGGACATCACCGGCATCATCGAAGGCATCGCGTTCCAGACCAATATCCTTGCGCTGAACGCGGCCGTCGAAGCCGCGCGTGCGGGCGAACAGGGGCGCGGCTTCGCGGTCGTCGCGAGCGAAGTGCGCAGCCTGGCGCAGCGGTCGTCGACCGCGGCGAAGGAGATCAAGGCGCTGATCGGCGCGTCGGTACAGACGGTCCGCGACGGCTCGGCGCTCGCCGACGAAGCCGGCAAGACCATGGCCGACGTCACGCAGGCCGTCGCGCGCGTGACCGACATCATGGGCGAAATCGCGGCGGCGTCGGCCGAGCAGAGCCGCGGCATCGAACAGGTGAATCTGACGATCACGCAGATGGATCAGACGACGCAACAGAACGCGGCGCTCGTCGAACAGGCGGCCGCTGCGTCGAAGTCGCTCGACGCGCAGGGACGCGAACTGTCGCAGACGGTCGCCGCGTTCCGGATGCCGGCCGGCGCGCCTGCGCAAGCGAGCGACGGCAGCAGTGCGTCGCGCGCCGCGCAGCGCTGGCAAACGGCCGCCGCATAACGCGGGGAACCGGCGAGCAAATTCCGGTCCCGTGCCTGTATCGCACGCCTCGCGGCACGTCCGCGCGGCGTGCGCGTATGGATGCAGACTTTTAAAACGGACGATTGGCGAGTATCCTAAAAAAGCACTCCTCGTTCGGGCTGCGAGCCGCGTGCCCCTGGCTCCGGTCCGACCGTACTGCGGTCCCGTCGCGCGCGTCGCGACCTTGGCGGCATCCGCTGCCGCCCGGCCGCACGACCTTTCCCTCAACAACCGTCAGGAGAGCTGGTGAGCCGTCTCGTCGTCGTATCGAATCGCATTGCAGATCCCCGTAAAGCCGCGGCCGGCGGTCTCGCCGTCGCCGTGAAAGACAGCCTGCAGGAAACGGGCGGCGTCTGGTTCGGCTGGAGCGGCAAGCTACGCAGCGCCGACGCGCAGCCCGCACACGGCGACGACGTGCAGATCCAGAACGTCGGCGGCATTCAGCTCGCGACGATCGATCTCGATCCACAGGATTACGACGCGTACTACCTCGGCTACTCGAACAACGTACTGTGGCCGGTGTTCCATTACCGGCTCGACCTCGCGCAGTTCGACCGCCGTTTCGCCGACGGCTACCGGCGCGTGAATCAGCTGTTCGCGCGTCGGCTGCGCACGCTGCTGCGGCCCGACGACGTCGTGTGGGTTCACGACTATCAGCTGATTCCGCTCGCGGCCGAATTGCGCGCGATGGGCTGCACGAATCCGATCGGCTTCTTCCTGCACATTCCGGTGCCGCCGCCGCCGATCATGGCCGCGATTCCGGAGCACGAATGGCTGATGCGCTCGCTGTTCGCGTACGACCTCGTCGGCTTCCAGACCGAGGCCGACCTGCTGCACTTCGAGCATTACGTCGAAGCGGAAGCCGGCGCCGCGCGCCTCGCGGACGGCCGACTGCGCGCCTTCGGCCGCACGCTGTCGGCCGGCGCGTTTCCGATCGGCATCAACGTCGACGAATTCGCGGCGCTTGCCGACGATCGCGACGGCATCGACATGTTCGAGCGGATGCGCGACGAGTATTCGCGCCGTCAACTGCTCGTCGGCGTCGACCGGCTCGACTACACGAAGGGGCTGCCGCAGCGCGTGCATGCGTTTCGGCAATTGCTCGAACAGTATCCGGAAAACCGCAATCGCGCGACGCTGATCCAGATCGCCGCACCGAGCCGCGAGGATCTCGGCGCATACGACGATCTGCGCCGCGAGATGGACAGTCTCTGCGGCGCGATCAACGGCGACTACGGCGAGCTTGAATGGATGCCGATGCGCTACATCCATCGCACGGTCGCGCGCAAGCGGCTGCCGGGACTCTATCGCGCAAGCCGCGTCGCGCTCGTGACGCCGCTGCGCGACGGGATGAATCTCGTCGCGAAGGAATTCCTCGCCGCGCAGGACGAAGCCGACCCCGGCGTACTCGTGCTGTCGCGCTTCGCCGGTGCGGCCGAGCAGCTGAAGGAAGCGCTGCTCGTGAACCCGTACGACACGCAAGGCACCGCGCAGGCGATCCAGCGCGCGCTCGCGATGCCGCTCGAGGAACGCCGGCAGCGTCATGCGGCGCTGATGGCGACGCTGCGGCGCACCGACGTGCAGTGGTGGCGCAAGCGCTTTCTCGAAGCGCTCGCGGAAGCGGCCGAAGTCGCCGACGCGACGTAGTGCGTCGCGCGTCACGCGCCTGCTTCGTTCGGCTCGTCTGCTTCGTCCGCTTTCAATCGCCGGCTCGCCGCGTCGCCGCGTCGCGGCTTTACGTCCCCGTCTGTTCGCTGACCAGCAACGCACCGTTCGCGTCGCGCACGTCGATCGAGATCGGAATGCCGGCCCGCACGCTTTCGGTCACCACGCAATACGCATCGAAGCGCTCGAGCGCCTGCGCCGAGGTCGCGAGTTCGGCCCAGGTGCGGCCGACCGACAGGCGCACCGCCATCGCGCCGACGCGCACGGCGCCCGTATCGTCCTGAACCATGTCCACGTCGACATGCGCGCCGACCGGCTGAGGATCGACGCGCTGCCGCTCAAGCGCAAACAGCAGGCTCGCCGCGAGACAACTCGCGACGGACGCCGCCAGCAGCCGCACCGGGTTCGGTCCGCGGCCTTCGCCGAGCGGCGGCGGCTCGTCGGTCAGGACCGGCGCCAGCGTCGTGCCGGCAAACGTCACTTCGAAACTGAAACGCGCGCGCTGCGCGACATCGATCGATACGTGCGCCTCGCTCATGGCGACTCCGTGTCAGGCAAGGAAGAACAGGAAGACCGCTGCATCGCGGCGCCGCGGGCATCGCTCGCGCGACCGGCGAGCCACATGCGGCGACGCGCGCAGCCGGCGGCGACCGGCGACGGGCGGCCGCCTCGAAGGCGAACGCCTTCAGCGATCGGGCTCGCGCGGCGGCCCGTAGGCGACGAATTCGCGCTCGACTGCCGACGCACGTTCCGGCGCACGCGCCGGGCCGAGCGTCGCGGCGCCCGCATCGCCGGCGCCGGCCGGCGGGTCGGCGCGACCGTCGATCAGCGCCTGCAGCGCGTCGTGCTCGACCACCTCGCACTGCAACAGCCGGCGCGCGATGCGCTCGAGCGCGTCGCGCCGTTCGCCGAGCGTCGCCGCGACGCGCGCATGCGCATCGGCGAGCAGCGTGCGCACCTCGTCGTCGATCAGGCGCGCGGTATGTTCGCTGCAACGGCCGTCGCCCGGATGCCAGGCATTCGCGGTTCCCGTGCGGCCGTCGCCGTCGTCGAACGTCGCGAGCCCGAGCCGCTCGCTCATCCCGTACTGCATCACCATGTGGCGCGCCATCGCCGTCGCGCGTTCGAGATCGTTCTGCGCGCCGGTCGACACGTCGCCGAACGCGAGCTCTTCGGCGACGCGCCCGCCGAGCAGCACGTCGAGACGATCCATCAGCTCGCTCTTGCGCAGCACGTAACGATCCTCGGTCGGCACCTGCTGCGTGTAGCCGAGCGCCGCGACACCGCGCGGAATGATCGACACCTTCTTCACGGGATCGCAGTGCGCGCGGCACTGCGCGACGAGCGCATGGCCGGCCTCGTGATAGGCGATCGTCGTCTTCTCCTGTTCGTTCATCACGCGGCTCTTGCGCTCCATGCCCGTCATCGCGCGGTCGATCGCCTCGTCGAAGTCGTCCATGCCGATCGCCGCGCGCCCGAGCTCGGCCGCATGCAGCGCGGCTTCGTTCACGACGTTCGCGAGATCGGCGCCGACGAAGCCCGGCGTGCGCGACGCAAGCTCGCCGAGATCGACGTCGGCGGCCAGCTTCACGCGCTTCACGTGCACGCCGAGAATCTGCCGGCGGCCGTTCAGATCGGGGCGGTCGATCGCGATATGCCGGTCGAAGCGGCCCGGACGCAGCAGCGCGGGATCGAGGATCTCGGGCCGGTTGGTCGCGGCCATGATGATCACGCCGGAATTGGCCTGGAAGCCGTCCATCTCGACGAGCAGCTGATTGAGCGTCTGCTCGCGCTCGTCGTTGCCGGACATCGGGCCGACGCCGCGCACCTTGCCGAGCGCATCGAGCTCGTCGACGAACACGATGCACGGCGCCTTCTGCTGCGCCTGCTCGAACAAATCGCGCACGCGCGCGGCGCCGACGCCGACGAACATCTCGACGAACGCCGAGCCGCTGATCGAGAAGAACGGCACCGCGGCCTCGCCGGCCACCGCGCGCGCGAGCAGCGTCTTGCCGGTGCCCGGCGCGCCGACGACCAGCACGCCTTTCGGAATCTTGCCGCCGAGCCGCTGATAGCGCTCGGGATTGCGCAGGAACGCGACGATCTGCTGCAGCTCGGCCTTCGCTTCGTCGATGCCGGCGATGTCGTCGAAGGTGATGCCGGTTTCCTGCTGCACGTAGACGCGCGCGCGGCTCTTGCCCATCCCCGTGAAATCCTGCAGCCCGCCGCGTCGTCGCAGCATCAGCGTCCAGACGAACACGAACGCGGCCAGCGGCAGCAGCCACGACGCGAGCGAGACGAGCCAGCTCGTATCCGGCGCGCCGCGATAGCGGACGCCGGCCGCCGTCAGCGTATCGATCAGCCGCTCGTCGGGCACGCGCTCGGTCGTGAAGCGCCACGGCGCGCCGGCCGTCTTCGCGGCATCGGCGTCGGACGCCGGCAGCATCGCCGCCGCCTGCGGCATGCGCAGCGTGCCCGAGATCGACGCCGAGCCGATCTCGAGATCGTCGACCAGGCGCGCATCGACGAGCCGGTGGAAATCGCTGTACGCGATCGATGTCGACGCCGGCCGCAGCGTCAGCAATTGTGCGGCGAACAGCACGAAGAAACCCGCCGCGATCAGCAGCCCCGGGTAGTCGAATTTCCTGTCCATGGCATCGGCATGCGCGGCGAAGCCGCACGTCGTGCGCTTCGTCGTCGTTTCGTTTCGTCGCATCAATGACGCCGCGGCGTCGCCGCGGGCCTGCGCCGCCGCGCGGCATTCGCGCCGGCCGCCCGTTGCGACGCGCGGCGCGTCGATTCCAGTCTAGTTCGCGCACGCGCGTCGCGCATGCGCGGCCGCAGCACGGCGCGCGCGCCTTTCGCTGCCGGGCGCCGTCGCGCTATAGTCGCGTTCATGACAATTTCATGACAACGGCCGCCCGGTGCGGCGGCCGCGACCGCGCGGCGTCGGCCGAACGCCGGCGCATCGAACGACATCCCAACCCGCGAGGAGCACACGACGTGAACGACACCCCCGATCGCCCCGACGACCTTCCCGACGATCCCGACCGCCGCCGTGTGCTCGGCGGCCTCGCCGCGCTCGGTGCGGGCCTCGCACTGAACGGCTGCGAGACCGCGCCCGGCGGCGCGCCGCGTTCGGCGGCCGACCTGCGCGTCGACGAAGCGCTGCGCCACCATGTGCGCCACATCGTCGTGATCTACGCGGAGAATCGCAGCTTTGCGAACCTCTACGGCGATTTCCCCGGCGTGCGGTATCCGCTGAGCGCGGTGTCGCCCGAGCAGGCGCAGCAGCTCGACCGCGACGGCAAGACGCCGCTGCCGGTGCTGCCGAAGATCTGGGGCGGCCTCGTGCCGCAGGCGCAGGAAGTGAACGGCAAGCGCTACATGATCGGCGAGCGCGACATCGACAAGCTGCCGAACGCGCCGTTCCCGCTGACGGACAAGGACGGCAAGCCGCTGCCGAACGGCGTCATCACGCGCGACCTGTGGCACCGCTTCTATCAGAACCAGATGCAGATCGCGGCAGGCCGCAACAACCAGTTCGCCGCATGGGCCGACTCGGGCGGCCTCGTGATGGGCCATTACCGCAATTCGGCCGACACGTTGCGCCTATGGAACCTCGCACGGCAGTACACGCTGTGCGACAACTTCTTCATGGCCGCATTCGGCGGCTCCTGGCTGAACCATATGTACCTGATCGGCGCACAGCCGCCGCGCTACCCGGATGCGCACAAGCATCCGCACGCGGCGAAGCTGCTGTCGGTGCTCGACGGCGACGATCCGGCCGGCACGCGGCTGAAGCTGGCCGCCGATTCGCCGGCGTCGGCGCTCGACGGCCCGCCGAAGTTCGTCGCCGACGGCCCGCTGACGCCCGACGGCTACGGCGTGAACACGATGGCGCCGCCGTACCAGCCGAGCTACGTGCCGCCGCCGGCGAACGGCAACCCCGCGTTCGCCGATCCGGACGACCATCGCGTGCTGCCGCCCCAGGTCTACGCGACGATCGGCGACCGGCTCTCGGAGAAGCAGATCGACTGGGCGTGGTACAGCGGCGCGTGGCAGTACGCGCTCGAGCATCGCGACACGGGCACGGTGCCCGACTTCCAGTACCACCACCAGCCGTTCAACTACTTCGCGAACTACGCGCCCGGCACCGAAGCGCGCCGCCGGCATCTGCGCGATGCAGGGCTCGGCGACGATCCGTCGACGAACCGCTTCATCGCCGACATCGACGCGGGCCGCCTGCCCGCCGTCGCGTTCTACAAGCCGCAGGGCAACCTGAACATGCATGCGGGCTACGCGGACGTCGAGTCGGGCGACCGCCACATCGCGACCGTGATCGAGCACATCCGGCGCGGGCCGCAGTGGGAGAACACGGTGATCGTGATGACGCACGACGAGAACGGCGGCTGGTGGGATCACGTCGCGCCGCCGGTCGGCGACCGCTGGGGCCCCGGCTCACGGATTCCCGCGCTCGTGATCGCGCCGTTGGCGAAAAAGGGCTACGTCGACCACACGCTGTACGACACGAACTCGATCCTGCGCTTCATCAGCCGCGTACACGGCCTCGCGCCGCTCGACGGGATTGTCGCGCGCAACCAGGCGTTTGCCGCACGCGGCGCGACGCCGCCCGGCGATCTGACGAACGCGCTCGATCTCGGTTGAGCACCCGCGCTCGTGCCGCGCGTGCACGATCGACGAAGCGGCTCGCCGGGCATCGCGCGCCGCTTCGCGCAGCACTCAGATCCGCCGCCGCAACGCGTCGCCTTTCGTGTCGCTGAAAAAAACGCCCCGCTGCCGGCGCCGTGCCGGCAGCGGGGCGTCGCGGACGATGCGGATCGTCAGGCGTCGAGACGCTGCTCGATCTTCTTCATCGTGTCGGTCAGTTCAGCGGGCAGCCGCAGCTTCAGCGTATCGAACAGCGCCGCATGCAGCTTCAGCTCTTCGCGCCATTCTTCCGCGTTCATCGACGTGACCGCGTCGAACTGCTCGCGCGTGAAGTCGAGGCCGTCCCAGTGCAGATCGTCATACGCGGGCGACACGCCGAACGCATGCTCGCTGCCGCCGCCCTCGCCTTCGAGACGATCGAGCATCCACTTCAGTACGCGCATGTTCTCGCCGAAACCCGGCCAGACGAAGCGGCCGTCCGCGTCCTTGCGGAACCAGTTCACGCAATAGATCTTCGGCAGCGTCGCACCGGCGCGCTCCAGCTGCTTGCCGAGCTTCAGCCAGTGCGCGAAGTAGTCGCTCATGTTGTAGCCGCAGAACGGCAGCATCGCGAACGGGTCGCGCCGCACGACGCCCTGCTGGCCGGCGGCGGCGGCCGTCGTTTCGGAACCCATCGTCGCGGCCATGTACACGCCTTCGACCCAGTCGCGCGCTTCGGTCACGAGCGGCACCGTGGTCGAGCGGCGTCCGCCGAAGATGAACGCATCGATCGGCACGCCGGCCGGGTTCTCCCAGTCGGCGTCGATCGACGGGCACTGCGCGGCCGGCGCGGTGAAGCGCGAGTTCGGATGCGCGGCCTTGCGCCCGGTTTCCTTGCCGATTTCCGGCGTCCACGTATTGCCTTGCCAGTCGGTCAGCTTCGCCGGCGGCGTGTCGGTCAGCCCTTCCCACCAGACGTCGCCGTCTTCGGTCAGCGCGACGTTCGTGAAGATCACGTTTTCCTTCAGCGTCGCGAGCGCATTCGGATTCGTCTTCTCGCCGGTGCCGGGCGCAACGCCGAAATAGCCGGCCTCCGGGTTGATCGCGTAGAGCCGGCCGTCGGTGCCTGGCTTCAGCCAGGCGATATCGTCGCCGATCGTCGTGACCTTCCAGCCGTCGAAGCCCTGCGGCGGAATCAGCATCGCGAAGTTCGTCTTGCCGCATGCGGACGGGAACGCGGCCGCGACGTGATACTTCTTGCCGGCCGGCGACGTCACGCCGAGGATCAGCATGTGCTCGGCGAGCCAGCCCTGATCGCGGCCCATCGTCGATGCGATCCGCAGCGCGAAGCACTTTTTGCCGAGCAGCGCATTGCCGCCGTAGCCCGAGCCGAAGCTCCAGATCTCGCGCGTCTCGGGGAAATGCACGATGTACTTGACCGGATTGCACGGCCACGGCACGTCCTGCTGACCGGGCTCGAGCGGATGACCGACGCTGTGCACGCACGGCACGAATTCGCCGTCTTCGCCGAGCACGTCGTACACGTCGCGTCCCATGCGCGTCATGATCCGCATGTTCACCGCGACGTACGGGCTGTCGGACAGCTCGACACCGATATGCGCGATCGGCGAGCCGAGCGGGCCCATCGAAAACGGCACGACATAGAGCGTGCGGCCGCGCATCGAGCCGCGGAACAGCCCGTCGAGCGTTTCGCGCATTTCGTCGGGCGCGATCCAGTTGTTGGTCGGGCCGACGTCGTCGCGCGACGCGGCGCAGATGAACGTGCGGTCTTCGACGCGCGCGACGTCCGACGGATCGGACTGCGCGAGATACGAGTTCGGGCGCTTCGCCGGATTCAGGCGCTTGAGGGTGCCCTGATCGACCATCGCCTGACACAGCGCGTCGTATTCGGCCTGCGAGCCGTCGCACCAGACGACGCGTTCGGGCTCCGTCAGTTCGGCGATGCGCGCGACCCAGTCGATCAGTTTGCGGTGTTTGACGAAAGCGGGGGGAGCGATCAGCGGGCCGTGTGTCGCTTCGGCCAGATTGTTGTGCGACATGATGATGTCTCCAGATTTATTGGGCGGGGATCGGGGATGCGGGCGAGGCCCGCGAGATGCGGAATGCGTGCGGAGGGCAGGATGCGGCGACGCGCAGGTCGGAGCGCGCGGATTCAGCGCGTGTCGATGCCGCGAGGCGTGCGAGAGAAAGTGAAGTCTCTTGAGAGGGTGCGAACGCGAGTTTCGCCATGCATGCAACCTGCCGAACAACTCCATGACGGCCAGCATACCATCGCCGATTTGGCCCGCGCGTTGCGTTGCAACAAGAAACAAATCCGACGAACCGTCGGCACGCGCGTTGCTTATCGGTCGTTTTTACTGCATCGCTGCGCGCCGCACGGCACGTGCCACGGCCTGAACGTCCGTCCCACAAGGGTTTCGCGGACGCGGCAATTTCGGCCTGTGGCGCGCGACTGCATGCGCGACGTCGACGCGCGTCGCTTGTCCGTGTTTTCGCTACTCAGGCAAACCCTGAATTAGGTTGCGTACACAAACATCTCGCGCGGGCGGACCCGATCAAAGCGGCCCGACAGACAATCGGGAGTAACACGCATCTCTTTGACCACGCTATCGCGTTACTCGCGCGTCGCCGTCGACGTCGCCTGGCATCGACGAAACGAATCGCTGCGCACCGCGCGATATTTTGCACGTCGTGACAAAACGTCTATACTTGGACGAACTGTCAAGTCGAGAGAATCGCGCGTATCGATCCCCCGTGGCCGCGCGTTGCGACTCCCCTTTCATGCTGCCGGACCGACATGCACGATCGCCCAGCTTTGCACTCTATGTGTAGCCTGCCGAACGGAACCGGCGCACGTTTTCATGCCGGCGTGCGCACGGCAATCTCGTCGTTTACATGCAGCGTGCGCCGATGAAGAAGAAAGCGCGAACGTCCGCCGCTGCGCAAGCGAAGCGCACGAGCGGCCGGCCCGCCGCATCGGCGGTGTCGTTGAAATCGGAGCAGGCCTCGCTGATCGAACAGGTGCAGCGCATCGCCGAAGGGCTCGGCCAGATGTTCGCGCCGTTCACCGAAGTCGTCGTGCATGATCTGCGCACGCCGAAGCAGGCGATCCTCGCGATTCACAACAATCTGTCGGGCCGCGCGATCGGCGATCCGGCCACCGAACTCGGGCTCGCGCGCATCGCCGACGACGATTTCCCGCCTGTGCTCGCCAACTACCCCAACCGCTTCGCGGACGGCCGCACGGCGAAAAGCACCTCGATCGGCATCAAGGATTCGACCGGGCGCTACGTGGCCGCCCTGTGCCTGAATGCGGACGTCACGCTGTTCCGCGGCTTTCAGCACATGCTCACGCAATTCTGCAGCACCGACGGCGACGCGGTGGCCGACACGCTCGACCCGGCGGGCGCCGATGCGATCCGTCAGCGGATCGACGCGTTCGCGACGCGGCTTGCCGCCACGCCGCGCGAGCTGAAGACGGAGCAGCGTCGTGAACTGATGCAGACGTTGAAGGCGGACGGCTTGCTCGAGATCCGGCGCGCGATGGAGATCGTGTCGCAGCATCTCGGCGTGTCGCGCGCGACGGTGTACAACGATGCGAAATGATGCGCGGACGCGGCATGCCGCCGTGCCCGGCTGTTGACGGACTCTTTCACTCGAGCGACTCATGAACTCATTGCCCCTCCCCAGCTTCGACGACGTTGCCGCCGCGGCGGCGAGAATTGCCGGCCACGCGCACCGCACGCCTGTGATGACGTCGCGCACGGTCGACGACGCGCTCGGCGCGCAGGTGTTCTTCAAGTGCGAGAACCTGCAGCGCATGGGTGCGTTCAAGTTTCGCGGCGCATTCAACGCGCTCTCGCGCTTCGATGCGGAACAGCGCCGCCGCGGCGTCGTTGCGTTTTCGTCGGGCAATCATGCGCAGGCGATCGCGCTGTCCGCTCGCATGCTCGGGATTCCGGCGACGATCGTGATGCCGCAGGATGCGCCGGCCGCGAAGATCGCCGCGACGCGCGGCTACGGCGGCACCGTCGTCACCTACGACCGCTACACCGAGGATCGCGAGCAGATCGGCCGCGAACTCGCGGAACGCGACGGGCTCACACTGATTCCGCCGTACGATCATCCGGACGTGATCGCCGGTCAGGGCACCGCTGCCATGGAGCTGTTCGACGAAGTCGGCCCGCTCGACGCGGTATTCACGCCGCTCGGCGGCGGCGGTCTGCTGTCGGGCACCGCGCTCGCCACGCGCGCGCTGTCGCCGGACGCGCGGCTGTACGGCGTCGAGCCGGAAGCCGGCAACGACGGTCAGCAATCGTTCCGCTCGGGCGCGATCGTCCACATCGACACGCCGCGCACGATCGCCGACGGCGCGCAGACGCAGCATCTCGGCAACATCACGTTTCCGATCATCCGCCGCGACGTCGACGACATCCTCACGGCGACCGACGACGACCTCGTCGACTGCATGCGCCTGTTCGCGGCGCGTATGAAGATTGTCGTCGAGCCGACCGGCTGTCTGTCGTTCGCCGGCGCGCGACGCATGAAGGACGAACTGAAGGGCAAGCGCGTCGGCATCGTGATCAGCGGCGGCAACGTCGATCTCGACGCGTTCAGCGCATTGCTCGCGAGCCGGCCGCAAAGCTGAGCGAAGCGGCAACGCATCCTTCACGTCGCGTTAAGTTTCGCGACCTAGACTGACGAGGTATCCCCGCAGTCCGTCGTGAAGGAGTTGCCATGAACACGCATGCGATCGTCGCCGCCGCATTGACGGCCGCTTCCCTGTCGGCGTTCGCTCACCCGGCCGCCGTGCCGTCCGGTGCGGCGCTCGCTTCGCCGTGCGCCGCCGCGCCGTGCACGTCGCGCGCGTTGCCCGCGCCGCGCTTCGTGCTCGCGAAGATCGATCAGAACAATACGCCGCCCGATCGCGGCGGCGATCCGTCCGGCCGCTCGCACGGCGCTGCGCATCTGTAAGCGCACATACGGCGAACGCGGGTATCGGCGCGTTCGTCCGCCCCTTGCAAGCAGCGACGCAGCTCGCAGCAGTCGAATCTGCATCATGCGTGCCCGGCTCGCTCGTTGGGCGTCCCGCGTGCATACGCGCGCGTACCGACACACGCAGCACGTCGATGCAGGAAAACGAGCGTGGCCGCGCGCAACGGTGCGATCTACGCTGAGAGAACCGGCTCGTCCAACGGCGCGCATGTCGCGCAAGGCGGCAACGATGCAACCCCATGATGCGGACACGCTGTTCGCCGGCTCGATCCCGGCGCTCTACGACACGCTGCTCGTGCCGCTGCTGTTCGAGCCATACGCGATCGACCTCGCCAAGCGCGCCGCGATCATCGCGCCGACGCGCGTGCTCAAGCTCGCGGCCGGCACCGGTGCGCTGACGCGCGTGCTGGCCCGCGCGCTGCCGGACGGCACAACGCTCGTCGCAACCGACCTCAACCGGCCGATGCTCGACCGCGCGGCGGAAGTCGGCACGTGCCGGCCGGTCGTCTGGCAACAGGCCGATGCGCAGCGGTTGCCGTATGGCGACGCGAGCTTCGATCTCGTGATTTGTCAGTTCGGCGCGATGTTTTTCCCGGACAAGCCGCGCGCATTTGCCGAAGCGCACCGCGTATTGAAACCGGGCGGCACGCTGCTGTTCAACGTGTGGGACCGGCTCGCCGAAAACGAATTTGCCGATACGGTCACGCAGACGCTCGCGCGGCGCTACCCCGATCGTCCGCCCACCTTTCTCGCGCGCGTGCCGCACGGCTACCACGATCGCGCGACGGTCGAAGCCGACGTGCGTGCGGCCGGCTTTTCATCATTGCTGTATTGCGACACGGTGCCGGCGCACAGCCGCGCGGCGACGCCCGGCGTGCCGGCGATCGCCTACTGCCACGGCACGCCGCTGCGCAGCGAGCTCGAGGCGATCGGTCCCGACACGCTGTCGGACGCGACCACCGCATGCACGGAGGCGATTGCCGAGCGGTTCGGTGCGGGGCCGGTGGACGGCAAGATCCAGGCGCACGTGTTCGGCGCAAGCCGCTGACGGCCGACGCAGTCGGGCGCGCTAACGGTGCGCGCTACAGGATCAACGACGCAAGGATGCTGCACCACACCGCAATCGCGCCGCTGAGGAACACGCGGCGCGCGACGGCGATCTGCGTTTCGTCGTCGGCGCGCTTCATCGGCGACGTCGCGAAAAACGGCACGCTCCCGAGGCAGGCGAAGCCGGAAAGTGCAAGCGCGATCACGACATAGTCGCCGAACTGCCATGGCGTTTGCTCGTGCAGCCCCCAGTAGCCGAGGAACAGCATGCCCATCGAAAACATCGTCGCGGCGGCCGAACTGAGCGCGGTCACGGATCCCGTCGGAAATTGCATGGGCCTCTCCTGCGCGCACGGCGCGCGCCGCGTCATTATCCGGGCGCGCAGCAGGACAGCGCAACGGCGCCGGCGCGCGTCGTCGCATGCATCCCTCGACGATTCGTCATACCAAACGCGTCGCACGCCGCATCGGAAACGCGGCCTCGCTGCAAGCCGCGGCGCGTGGTTTTTTCGCGCCGGTGCGTGCATGAAAGATTGACGCGCGAAAGCCCTGCCCCTTACCCTTGCGCGCTGATGGTTCCCGCGAGACGGGATCAAATGGGAACGCAGTGACGGCGCACGCCGGAATCTGCGGCTGCCCCCGCAACTGTAAGCGGCGAGTCCGTGCCCTTCGCGCCACTGGGAAACCGGGAAGGCGGGCACCGGGCGGCGACCCGCGAGCCAGGAGACCAGCCATCGACCGAGGTCCAAGCAGCCGCAACGGGCGGGGTGTCCCGATGCGCAAGCGCCGCCGCCGGCGGTCGCCCGTTGCAAGGACGGCCCGACCTCAGGATCCGTCAGATGTCCACCGCTTCCGCATCCGTTTGCCTGCGCACGGCACGCACGCTGCCGTGCGCGCGCGTTCGCGCGCCCGCGCGCACCCGGTTCGGCGACACGTGCCGGCCTCGCCGGGCCACGCCACCGCCGCGCGACAGCGGCGCGCCCTGCGCCCACGTCGCCGCCACGCCCGCATCACGATAACGACTCACGCTTCATGAATCTCCGACATCTCCTTGCCACGACCAGCATCACCGCGTTCCTGTCGCCGCTCGCGCACGCCGCCGGCGACGGCGCGGCGCAGCAGCCGGCGCAGCCGTCGAACGACACCGCGCTGCCGGCCATCACCGTTACCGACACGCGCCATCTGCCCGAATCGTTCGATCGCCGCTATGCGAGCACGCAGGTGCTCACGCGCGACGATCTCGACCGCCTGTCGCCGAGCGATCCAAGCATCACGCAGGCGCTCGCGACGCTGCCGGGCGTCACGGTGTCGCAGAACGGCGGTCCGGGCTCGACCGCGTCGGTCAGCATCCGCGGCTCGTCGGCGAACCAGGTTGCGGTGTTCGTCGACGGCATCCGGATCGGCTCGCCGACCACCGGGATCGCGCCGTGGTCCGACCTGCCGACCGAGGCATTCGAACGCGTCGAGGTGATTTCCGGGCCGGCCGCCGCATCGTTCGGCGCGAACGCGATGGGCGGCGTCGTGCAATTGTTCACGCGCCGGGCGTCGAACCAGCCGAACCGCACGACGGTATCGTTCGGCGGCGGCTCCAACAAGACGTTCGACACGCAGCTGCGCACGTCGGGCACCGTGCCGTCGACCGGACCGCTCGCCGCGCTCGGCGGCCTCACCTACTCGCTCGGCCTGCACGATTACGCGACGGCCGGCATCGACGCGACGCGGCCGTTCGCATACGGTCACGAGGACGGCCGCAATCCGTACCATGCGCAGGACGTCGACGCGCGGCTCGGCTACGCGCGCGACAACTGGTCGGTCTCGACGTTCGCGCTCTATCACCGCTCCGATCTGTCGTACGACAATGCCGGCGGCGCGAACCGCGAGCTCGATCATCAGCTGACGACCGGCGTATCGCTCCACGTCGACATCACGCCCGACACGCAGTTCGATCAGTCCTTCGGTTATGCGAACGATCGGCAGTTCTTCTATGCGGGCGATCGGACCATCGCGACCGACCGGATCGACTCGCAACGAATCAGCACGTCGACGTCGCTGACGCATCAGACCCGCGGGCTCACGCTGTTCGGGCAGCCGCTGGCCGGCGAGACGAAGCTCGCGTACGACTTCACGCGCGAGCAGGCATTCCTGCCGAATGACGTGGCGGGCGGCGTGCCGACGCGCAACGACTCCGCGTTCTCGCTGCATCAGTCGATCACGCTCGGCAAGGTCACGATGTTCATGGCCGGCCGTCACGAGATCATCGCCGGCCGCGCGGTGAACACCGGCAACGCGGCGCTCGCGTGGGCGATCACGCCCGTCTACACCGCGCGCGTGTCGTACGGCAACGCGTTCCGGCTGCCGACCTTCAACGATCTGTACTACCCCGGTTACGGCAATCCGCGGCTCAGCCCGGAACGCAGCAATTCGGTCGAAGCCGCGCTCGACGCGAACACGGCGATCGGCACGTTCACGGCCGCGCTCTACGACACGCGCGTTCACAACCTGATCGCATACGATCCCGTCACGTTCGGGCCGATCAATATCGGCCGCGCGCATATTCGCGGGATCGATCTGTCGTACAAGGGCACGCTCGGCCGCTCGACGCCTGTCAGCGTTGCGGTCGGCTTCCTGAATCCGCAGGACGTGACGAATCGCACATGGTTGAACCGCCGGCCGCGTCAGACGGTCAGCGTCAGCGTCGATCACACGTGGGACGAACTGCATCTGCATGCGCTGAGCACCGGTGCATCGCTGCTGTACGGCGGCACGACGTTCGACGATCCGGCCAACGCGACCTATCTGCCGTCGTACCTGACCGTGAGCCTGCGTGCGTCGTACCGGATCAATTCGCATCTGACGGTGTCGGCGCTGCTGTCGAATCTGTTCGACCGGCAATACATGACGGCCTACGGTTACAACACGGTCGGCCGCAGCGCGTTCGGCAAGATCACCTATACGTTCTGATCGGACCGAGCGCGCTTAGGGACGCTTCGCTGCGCGGCGTTGCTCGAGTCGGTCATCTCGGAGAGTTCGATTTGCTGCATGGGTCGTATGCGATTGGCGGGCAATCGCCGCGACCTTGGTCGCGTATGGGAATGCGTCTACGCGCTCGCGCGTGACCGACAGCCTGGGGAATTTCGGCTTCGCATGGGCATACGGGTCGCGGGGCCGCAGACCGATGCGGCCGCGCGGC
>NZ_JBQYLP010000007.1:0-77660 GCF_052683555.1 Burkholderia sp. BC1 | reverse complement strand
CGACGCGGCCGCGCCGACGCTGCGCTCGACTTACTTGCCGCCCGAGCCGCCAAGCAGACCGCCGATATGGGGCGCGCAGCCGCCCGCCGGCGCGGCCGCGCCGACGCTGCATTCGGCTTACTTGCCGATCAAGCCGCCGAGCAGACCGCCATTGAGCAGCCCGCCGATATGGGCCGCGAGGATGCGCGCTTGGTTTACTTGCCGATTCGAGTCGCTGAGCAGACCGCCATTGAGCAGCCCGCCGATATGCGTCGCGCGGCCGCGCGGATGCCTCGCTCGTCCTACTTGCCGATCGAGCCGCCGAACAGACCGCCACCGGGCAGCCCGCCGATATCGACCGCGCAGCCGCCGGCCGACGCGGCCGCGCCGACGCTGCGCTCGACTTACTTGCCGCCCGAGCCGCCGAGCAGACCGCCACCGAGCAGCCCGCCGACCAGCGACGTCACCGGTGCGAGCGGATTGCCGGTTGCGCCGGCGGTCGCGGTGATGCCGCCGCCGATGCCGCCAGCAGCTGCCGCACCGCCGCCGATGCCGGCCCCACCTGCCGCACCGCCACCGGCAGCCGGCGCGGTCGCGGGCGGCGGCCCGTTATGCACGACGGCCGGAATGCCGCCGACCACGCTCGTGATCAGCCCGGAAATCGGCGCAACGCCGTTCGCGCCGTTCGGATTGACGAGGCCGCCCGCATTGGTCACCGTGTCGCCGACCGCGCGCACGAGCTGCCCGACGTCGCCGACCAGCGGCGACACCGGCGTTTGCGTCGCCGCGCCCGACACCTTCCACCCTGCCGACGCAATCGCACCGCCGACCTGGCCGAGCAACCTGGCGACGGGCTGACCGAGCCCGCTGGCCGTGCCGACCTGTTGCGTGAGATGGCCTGTCGTCATCACGAGCGGCGTGATGGCCGAGCTGATCGACTGCGTCGCCTGCTGAACGGGTGCGGACGATAGCGACGCACCGATCTTCGTGCCCGCCGACGCGATGCCGCTCGCGACCGTCTCGATCAGGCCGGCCACCGGTGCAGCGATCGGCGCAAGCGGCGACAGCGGGCCGGCGCCGAGCGCGCCGACCGTTTCGCCGAGCCCGTGCACGGGGCTGGCCGCCG
The DNA here is from genome assembly GCF_052683555.1 of Burkholderia sp. BC1. Taxonomy (NCBI): domain Bacteria; kingdom Pseudomonadati; phylum Pseudomonadota; class Betaproteobacteria; order Burkholderiales; family Burkholderiaceae; genus Burkholderia; species Burkholderia sp. BC1. The sequence continues at coordinate 76,555 of NZ_JBQYLP010000007.1, read as the reverse complement.
TGCCGACGATGCTGCCAAGGCCGTTGACCGTGACGCCGACCGGATTCGGCGTGACACCGATCTGACCGAGACCGGCGCTGACGACGTTCGCCGTTTCGTTGACGATGCGGCCGGCGCCGTTGATCGTGTCGCCGGGGCCGGCGGTGACGGTCTTGCCGACGCCGGGCAGACTCACGCCGCCGACGATCGTGCCGGTGTCCATGACGACCTGACCGAGCGTGCTGACGATGCCGCGCGTGCCGGGTGCGCCGCTGGTGCCGGTGCCGCTGGTCGTACCGCTCGTCGTACCGCTTGTCGTTCCGCTCGTCGTACCGCTCGTTGTTCCGCTCGTCGTGCCACTCGTTGTACCGCTCGTGGTTCCGCTTGTTGTTCCACTGGTCGTGCCGCTGGTCCCGCTGGAGCCGCTCGTCCCACTCGTTCCACTGCTCCCGCTTGTCCCGCTGCTCCCGCTGCTCCCGCTTGTCCCACTGCTCCCGCTGCTCCCGCTGCTCCCGCTGGTTCCGCTCGTGCTCGGCCCGATCGGTTTGCCGGTCGGCGCGGAGATGTCGTTACCGCCACATGCGACGAGCATGCAGGCGGCGGCAATGGCCGCGAGCGCAGCGCCCGCTTTGGCGAAATGATCGTGCATGGTTTCCCCCGTTTGATTTTCAGCGCGATCATTCGAACAAGCATCTACCGTGCCATCGTCGCGATCGACGAGGCCGTTCATCGACGCATGCGCGAAACCGTTGCCCGAAGGCGTTCCGCCTCGAGACGCGATGACGTCTCCCGCGTCATTCCCTGTCAATCGGCCGTGACGTGCGGCCGGCACGCACGTAACACGCCCGCCGTGTTACGTAGCGTCCCCCGCCGCGCGCGTGCACGCCTCGCATCGCGTCGGCGGCGATCAGATCGTCGCCTCACCGCACATTCATGAGCTTCACGATCGTCAGCGTGCCGTTCACGCGTTCGACGCGCACCTTCACATGGTCGCCGACATGAACGCCCGCGAGCATCCCGGGATCGGCGGCCTTGAAGGCCATCGTCATCGGCGGCATTCCGACGTTGCGCAGCGCGCCGTGCTTCAACGTGACCCTCCCGCTGCCGGCATCGATCCGCGTGACTTCGGCATCCGTCAGCGCGGCATCCTGCGCCGACATGGCCGGATGGCCGGTTTTCATATCGGCCATGTCGTCGGCCGCGGCCGAGACTGGCACCGCGGCGCTCATCGCAATCACGACCGCCGCAACGCATCCGCTCGTCATCGACTGTCTCCCCGCGAATCCGCGCGATCCGCTCAAACCAGCAACGTCGCGATCGCCCATCCGATCAGCACGATCCCGAGCGCACGACCGAACCGTTCGCCGCGCGGCGCCACCTTCTCGACGACGACGATCAGCGACAGCGCGGCAATCCAGACGACGTTCATCACGCCGCCGACGAACAGCAGCGCCATCAGCAGCCAGCAGCAGCCGACGCAATAGAGCCCGTGCCGCACGCCGAGCACGAAGCTGCCGGCGAGCCCCGGCCGCCAGTGCGCGGTCAGAAAGCCGGCCGGGGAGCGGCACTGGCGCAGACACGCGCGCTTGAGCGGCGAGAATTGATAGAGGCCGGCGAGTGCGAGTACGAGGGCCGAGAGCTCGGCGCTTTTCGACCACAGCATCATCCCGGAGATGAGGCCGGCCGGCTGCAGTCCCTGCTGAAGCCACGCGGCCAAGATGGAGAACGCAAGCCACGCAACCAGATAACCGGCCAGCAGACACGCGGACAAGCGCGCCGATGCCCGCGCCTCTGCGCCGCGATGCCGCAGCACGCGCCGGTACAGCAGCACGAGCGGCGCCGCACCGGGCGTCATCATCGCGATCATCATCGTCCACCACATCAGGATCACGGTCGGCAGCGACGGCGCCATACTGCCGGGATCGTCCGGCAGCCGATGCGGAAAGAGCGCGACCGTCGTCATCTCGAGCGCGGACATGCCGGTGCCCGCGCCGGTCCACACATAAAACCAGCACAGCGCGGCAACCGCCGCCATCGCAAGCAGCGTGACGGCGCGCTCGCGTCCGAGCAGCGGGTCCGCCGGGATCATGCCGCGACGCGATGCCGGATCAGCCCGTGGTTGTTCAGGTGCAGTCGCGCGAACTGCGCATAGGTTCCGTCGAGGGTCAGCGCGATGTTGCCCTGCGAACGGCCGGTGCCCGAGCCGACTTCCGCCAGCTCGTATTCGAAGCCGTGCGGCAGATCGATCCGCACGCGATGCGCGGCGCCGGTGACCGGGTTGCGGATCGGTTCGCCGGTCAGGTCGAACACGCCGTCGACATGAATCCGGCCGCGCCGTTCGTCGACATCCACGTCGAAGTCGATCGTCGTGAAGATCGGATCGTACGCATGCTCGAGTGTCGAGGCGAACACCGCGAACATCGTCGCAAACGGATCGGTGTCCTGACCGGTCATGATTTTCAGCACCGCGTCGCGCTGCGCGGGATCGGCGCGCGCATCGACGATCGGCTGGCAGCGGCCGCGGCCTTCGTGAATCGGCCCCGGCCACTGAAACACGACCGCGATCTTCACGCCGTCGAGCACCACGTCGCCGTAGTGGCCGCTGTCGATCGAAATCGCACCCATCGCTTCGCAGCCGCCGTGCGTCGGCGGTGCGTTGAACTGACAAGGGCAACCGTATGAGCAATTGCAGTTGATCAATTCGGTTCCCTGAATTTCCCAAGGCGTCATGGCTCCACCTCGCGCGCGCGGTGACACGTGTCACGCTTCGAAATCTAGTGCACGGCACCGGGAAAGCAAGGGCGCTCGCAGGCCGCGTCTGTCCGACGAAATCCGCTTGCCCGTACGCGCTCGCGCCACGCCTCGCGCTCGACGTTGCGCGCCACGCGCGATGCGCCGCGTCCCTGCCCTGCTCCTGACAAGACGGTGTCAGCAGCACCGCGCTATGCTGACGCCATTCCAGTTCGCGGAGCGCTTCATCGTGCCGAACGACGGACATCCTTCTTCGCCCGCGCCGACGCGCGCGACGCATCCCGGCTTCACGCTACTGACCCTCTGTATCGCGGTGCTCGTCGCGCAGATCGACACCGCCGTCGTGAATCTCGCGACGCGCGCGATCGGCGACTATTTCCACGCAGGTGTCGGCGCGCTGCAATGGGTCGTCGACAGTTACAACCTCACGTATGCGGTGCTGCTGCTGACCGGCGGATTGCTCGCCGATCTTTACGGACGCCGCCGGATCTTCATCGCGGGCACCGCGCTGTTCACGGTCGCCTCGCTGCTCTGCGCATTCGCGCCGACGGTCGGCGTGCTGATCGGCGCGCGAGCGCTCGCCGGCGTCGGCGCGGCACTGCTGCTGCCGGCCTCGCTCGCGATCGTGCGCGTGGTATGGCGCGATCCGGTCGAACGCGGTCGCGCGCTCGGCATATGGGCCGCGTGCAATGGCGTCGCGATGGCAATCGGGCCGACCGTCGGCGGCGTCCTGATCCGGCACTTCGGCTGGCGCAGCATCTTTTTCGTCGTCGTGCCGCTCAGTGTCGCCGCGATGCTATTCGCGATACCCGCCGTGCCCGAATCGTCGGACCGGCGCGGCCGTCACGTCGACGCGGGCGCGCAGGCCGCCGGCGCGCTCGCGCTCGGCGCGCTCGCCTATGCGGCGATCGTGCTGCGCGATACGCCGGTCATCGCCGCGATCGCCTTCGCCGTCGCGCTCGTCGCGTTTCGCGTCTTCGTCGCGATCGAGCGCCGTCACGGCGCGGCCGCGCTCGTGCCGCTCGACCTGTTCCGCCTGCACGCATTTCGCGGCGCAATCGCGGCAACGACCGGCATGACGTTCGGCATGTACGGCGTGCTGTTTCTGCTGCCGCTCACGTGGCAGAGCATCGGACGACTCGACGCAACGGGCGCGGGCCTCGCGCTGCTGCCGATGGCGCTCGTGTTCGTCGCGGTATCGCCGTGCTCGGGCCGGCTGTCCGAGCAGATCGGACAGCGCGCGACGACGGCTGGCGGCGTGGCGGTGATTGCGGCGGGGCTCGGCGTGATCGGCGCGTCGGCGGCGTCGCCGGCATTGATCGGCACGGAGATCGGCCTGGGCCTGACAGGGCTCGGGATGGGGATTGCGACCGGGCCGCTGATGACGGTCGCGGTCGGCGCGGTCGACGCCGCCCGCTCGGGCACGGCCAGCGCGCTCGTCAATGTCGCGCGTATGGCGGGCGCGACGCTCGGCATCGCGGTGCTCGGCACGCTGTTCGCGGTGCTGCACGGCGGCCCGGCCGGGCTGCGCATCGCGATGTTCGCGGGCGCGGCGATTCAGCTGGCCGGCGCAGCGGCAGCGGCCGTCGGCGTGCGGCGCGAACGCAAGCTCGCGTGACGCAGGTCGCGCGGGATCGCGATAGAAAGGGGGAAAAACGGCGCGCTCCCGTCCCTTTGCGGTCACGGTGCGCGCAGCCCGACGCGGCCGACCGAAGGTCGCGCACGGCGGTCGAGCGACAGGACGCTCAGCGGCGCGGCTGCCCGCTGCGCGGCGGGCGCGCAGGCGCGCGATCGTCCTTGTGGCGGAAGTTGATGCGGCCCTTCGTCAGGTCGTACACCGACAGTTCCAGCGTCACGCGGTCGCCCGCGAGAATGCGAATATGGTTCTTGCGCATGCGGCCCGATGCATATGCACCGACCACGGCGCCGTTTTCGAGCGTCACGCGGTATTTGCTGTCGGGCAGCACTTCGTCGACGATTCCGTCCAGTTCCAGCAGTTCTTCTTTGGCCAAACCGATTCCTCCAGACAACGTGAATGAACGCAAGCTGCAACGCGGCCTGCGCGACGCCGGCATGCAATGCGGGCGGGCCGCACGGCCGCACCCGCGCGCGGTCTTACAGCGGCGTGATGTTCGACGCCTGCAGACCTTTCGGGCCGCGCTTCACTTCGTAGCTGACCTTCTGGTTGTCGGTGAGCGTCTTGAAGCCCGTACCGCGAATTTCCGAAAAGTGCGCGAACAGATCGTCGCCGCCGTTATCGGGACTGATGAAACCGAAACCCTTCGTTTCGTTGAACCACTTGACCGTACCGGTATCCATGCATGCTTCCTTGATGCGAATGAGTGAACGCACGCCCGCGACGGGCGCGAAAGAGAATCAAAGAGGGAGAGACCAACGACTGCCGCGTGCGACGCGGAGAAAGATGAGCAATCGAGCTTCTTGACGACTTCGATGTTGGACACTACCCGGAATTGTCTGCCGCGTCAAGGATTGCGGGTGCGGCGTTGCCGCGCAGCCGGTTCTCGCGCGGTGCGGCCCTCGCCCTGCCGCACGGAAACGCGGCAGCGCAACCGGCGATGCCGCCCCGCATCGCATCGCTTCGATTGCCGCCGCGGCTGCCGCCGGCATGTCACGCAGGCACGAACCGCACGCGCCGCCAGGCATCGGGATCGCGGCAGACGCCTTCGCTGTCGCGCGTCACCTCGACGAGCCCGTGCATCTCGCCGCGTTCGCGCGGAATGCAGACGAGATCAAACGACCATATGCCGTCGAACGCGTTCTCCGGATTGCCGGCGAAATTCAGCCGGTTGAACAGCGGCGTGATGAAGTACCACACGCGATAATCGAGCGCGGCGAACACGTCGAGCATCGCCTTCGACATGTCGCCCGCGTAATGGCTCAGATACTCGACGTAGACAATCGGACGCAATGCCCGCAGCGTCTCGCGCGCCCCGCGGATGACGTTCATCTCGAAGCCCTCGACATCGGCCTTCACGAAGTCGAGCCGCGTCAACCGCAGCGAATCGATCGTGCGCAGCGGCACGGATTCGGCGCGCGGCGCCGGATGAAGCAGCGACGACGCACCGAAGTTGTTCGGCGCACGCGGATCGACGAGCGGAAACTCGACAACGCCTTCCTCATCGCCGATTGCATACTGATACGCCTGCACGTTGAGCCGCTCGTTCAGCGCGAGATTCGCGCACAGCAACTGGAACGTGTGGCGTTGCGGTTCGAACGCGAACACCGTGCCGCTCTCGCCCACGGCACGCGACAACATCACCGTATGCGAGCCGAGATTTGCGCCGGCTTCGACGACCGTATCGCCTTCGCGAATCATCTGGGCGAACAGAAACGGCTCGGGCTCCGACCATTCGCCGTACAACGCGAGACTTCGGCCGACGAATTCGTCGTTGGTGTTGAACAGCATCGTGCCGTAGCGGCATCGTTGTTGCGCGTACAGCGGCATCGCATCCCCCGATGGTTGTCATTGTGCGCGCGATTATAGGGGGCGCGGTGGCGCGATGAATAGCGCGCGGCGTGATGGCGCGACGCGATGCACGCGCTCGCGATGTCGCCCGCCGACGCATGACGGCCGCGCCCGCTCGAGCATATTGCGCTCGGCACCTTCCCGACCGCCTCCGGAATCGGTACCATCGACCGCTTGAAAAACCGGTCGCACGCCGCACGGGCTGTGCACCGAATGCCGCACGCCGAATTTCGCCATGTCCCGGGACGCTTCTCACACCGCGCTGCTCTGGATCGTCGCCGCTGCCTTCTTCATGCAGTCGCTCGATACGACGATCGTCAATACCGCCTTGCCGTCGATTGCACAGGGCCTGCATGCCTCGCCGCTCGCGATGCAGCCGGTCGTGGTCGTCTATACGCTGACGATGGCGATGCTCACGCCCGCGTCCGGCTGGCTCGCGGACCGCTTCGGCACGCGCCGCGTGTTTTCGCTCGCGATTCTCGTGTTCGTGCTCGCGTCGATCGGATGCGCGGCATCGCATACGCTCGGTCAGCTCGTCGCGGCGCGCGCGCTGCAGGGTGTCGGCGGCTCGATGCTGCTGCCGATCGGCCGGCTCGCGGTGCTGCGCCGCGTGCCGGGAGAGCAATACGTGTCGGCGCTCGCGTTCGTCTCGATCGCCGCGCAGCTCGGGCCGATCGTCGGACCGACGCTCGGCGGCTGGCTCACGCAGGCGATCTCGTGGCACTGGGTATTCATCGTCAACGTGCCGGTCGGCGCGATCGGCCTCGTCGCCGTGCAGCGCTTTCTGCCGCACGACCAGGCGACGCAGCCGCCGCCGTTCGACTTCATCGGCTGTGCGCTGCTGTCCGTCGCGATGGTCGCGCTGTCGCTCGCGATCGATCCGCCGATGGCCACGCAGCGCGGTGCGTGGGCGACCGGGCTCGCCGTGGCCGGGCTCGCCAGCGCGCTCGCCTATCTGCCGCATGCGCGCCGGCGCGCTCAGCCGCTGTTCCGCCTCGGGCTGTTTCGCGAGCCGAATTTCGGTGCGGGGCTGCTCGGCAATCTGCTGTGCCGGATCGGCACGAGCGCGCTGCCGTTCATGCTCCCGCTGCTGATGCAGGTGCAGCTCGGCTATACGCCGTTGCAGTCGGGGATGATGATGCTCCCTGCCGCGATCGCGGGCGTCGTCGCGAAGCGCTGGATCGCGCCGCTCGTCCGGCGTTTCGGCTACGCGGCGTTTCTCGTCGTGAATACGGGCATCGTCGGCAGCGCGATCGCCGGCTTTGCGCTGGTGTCCGCGCGGCCCGCGCCGGCGCTCGAAATCGCGCTGCTCGTCGTGTTCGGCGCCGCCAATTCGATGCAGTTCGCGGCGATGAACAGCGTGACGCTCAAGGGGCTGTCGCACGCCGATGCGGCGAGCGGCAACAGCCTCTTCACGATGATGCAGATGCTCGCGATGGGTCTCGGCGTATCGATCGGCGGCGGACTGATCAACCTGTTCGCCGCGCGCCTCGGCTCGACCGCGAGCGGTTTCATGCTCGCGTTCGTCTGCATGGGCGCGGTCACGCTGCTGTCGTCGCTCGTATTCCGACGCATCGATACGCCGGCCGCGCCGCGTCCCGCGACGTCGCGGCCGGCCGCGTGACGCGCGCGGCGCGCCCTCGCCGCGTTCTTTAGTTCACGGGCCGTCGCTCGATGAAACGCTTGAGCACCCAGCGGATCGACGAGCGGTCTGCCGGCGGCTGCGCGACGCGATATTCGTCGATCTGCAGCGTGTACGTGTATCCCGGCTGATACGCGAAGCCTTCGATGCCGGCATACCACAACGTCCACGGCGCGTTCGGGTCGCTGCGCACCTGCAGGCAGTCCATCGGCGCGACGCCGGTGCAGCGCACGGTCTGCGGCGCGACGTAGACGGTTTTCGTGACGGGCCGGTCCTCATCGGCACGCGCGGCCGCGGCAGTCGTCGCCGCGCCGGTCTGGCAGCCGGTCAGCAGCGCGCCGGCGGCAAGCGCGATCGCGCCGAACAGCAGACGGGAGTGTCGAATCATCGGGTATTCCTCCAAAAGCAAAAGGCGCAGTTAGACGAGTGCTGCGCCCGATCGTTCATCGATCGACGCCGAACGTGCCGCATCGCGATCCTTCGCGCAACGTCGACGCGCGGTGCGCATACGCCGATCGGCACGCTGCGCCAGCGATACCCTACGACGCAGCGCAGCCATCAACGCCGGGTCGCCGGCCGCGCATGCATCGTGTACCATCGGCGCTTCCCGATCGACGCGGCCGCGCGTCCATCCGACGACGATGGCGATCGCGATTGCGATCGCAATGTTCGCCGCTTCATCCGCCGCGCCCTCATCGCTTCACATGACTTCACCCGTTCCGCCCGACCGTGCACTGCGCCCGCTGCCGATCGACACGCTGACCGTGCCGGCCGCGCTCGACGGGCGCACCGGCACGAACCGCGCGACGGGCGCGCGTGCGCAGATCGCGGCGACGAACGATCTCGACGCGGTGCGCGCGTGGCTCGCGCGTTTCGCCGATACGCCGACGACCTTCCAGAACTATCGCAAGGAAGCCGAACGCCTGCTGCTGTGGGCCGTGATCGCATGCGGCAAGCCGCTGTCGTCGCTGACGCACGAGGATCTCGTCGTGTATCGGCAGTTTCTGCTCGCGCCCGCGCCGGCCGACGTCTGGTGCGCGAACGGCGGCCGCAAGCATCCGCGCGGCGACCCGCGCTGGCGCCCGTTCTACGGGCCGCTGTCGCCGGCGAGCCAGCGTCAGGCGATGGTGATCCTGAACGCGATGTTCTCGTGGCTCGTGCAGGCCGGCTATCTGGCCGGCAATCCGCTCGCGCTGTCGCGACAACGGCAGCGTCGCCCCGCGCCGCGCATCACGCGCCATCTCGGGCCGCCGCTCTGGCAAGCGGTGAAGGACGCGATCGCCGCGCTGCCGCGCGACGATGCGCGCGCGTCGTTCCATGCGGATCGCGCGCGCTGGGTGTTCACGCTGCTGTATCTCGGCGGGCTGCGCATCACCGAAGCCGCCGAGACGACGATGAGCCGGTTCTTCTGCCGGCGCGATGCGAGCGGACGCGATCGCTGGTGGCTCGACGTGACGGGCAAAGGCGGTCGCCGCCGGCTCGTGCCGGCGACCGACGAACTGATGACGGAGCTCGCGCGCTACCGGCGCGCGCACGGTCTCGCACCGCTGCCCGTCGCCGACGAGGACACGCCGCTCGTGCTGCCGTTCGGTCAGGCGCGCCGGCCGCTCACGCGCGCGGCGCTGCACCGGATCGTCAAGCAGGTGTTCCGCCACGCGGCCGACCGCCTGCGCGCGCAAGGCGACGCCGGCGCCGAACAAGCGCGCGTGCTCGAACAGGCGTCGGCGCACTGGCTGCGTCACAGCGCCGGCTCGCACATGGCGGACGGACGCGTCGACCTGCGGCTCGTGCGCGACAACCTCGGCCACGTGTCGCTGACGACGACGAGCCAATACCTGCACGCGGACGACGACTGGCGACATCGCGAAACCGAGGAAAAACACCGCATCGACTGGTAGGCGGCGCGTGCCGCACGGCTGTCACATCGCGGCAAAACTGTGCGCCGACAATGCGCGTCACCGGGATCCCGCTCGTTTCCGGCTCGTGCTCCGGCCGCGCGCACGCTTGCGCGGCCGCGTGCTTGCGCATCCTCGTGCCCAACCCAGAACGATCATGTCGAACCACGACCCTTCCTCGCTTCCGCCGAACGAGCCGGCCGCCTCCGTGTCGCGCCGCGGCTTTCTGAAACTCGCCGGCGTGTCCGGCTTCGCGACCGCCGCCGGCGGACTCGCGGCCGCCGGCAAGGCCGCCGCCGCGAGTCCGGACGGCACGCCCGAACAGATCCACCTGACGTGGGGCAGCGACCCGACGTCGGAAGTCGTGATCTCGTGGGCGTCGCTCGCACCGGCCGTCAATCCGCGCGCACGCCTCGTCGCCGACGGCGAGCCGCCGCGCACCGTGCACGGCGTGCAGCGCCTGTATACGGACGGGCTGAACGGCGACACCGTGTTCACATACCACGCACGCGTGCACGGGCTGAAGCCGAACACGCGCTATCGCTACGAAGTCACGGCCGACAACGATAGCAACGCCGCGCAGCCGTTCGCCGCGACGTTTACGACGGCGCCGCGCGGACGCGCGCCGTTCCGCTTCACAAGCTACGGCGACCTCGCGACGCCGAATGGCGCGTGGGTGCTGTCGTCGCCGCAGAGCCGCTTCGCGGTGCAGGCGGTCGAGCAGTTCCAGCCGCTGTTCCATCTGCTGAACGGCGACCTCTGCTACGCGAACCTGAACCCCGCGCACCAGCCCGACGTATGGCGCGACTTCGGCAACAACAACCAGACGTCGGCCGCGAATCGTCCGTGGATGCCGTGCCCCGGCAATCACGAGATCGAGTTCAACAACGGCCCGCAGGGGCTCGACTCGTACCTCGCGCGCTATACGCTGCCCGACAACGGCACGCGCTTTCCGGGCCGCTGGTACAGCTTCCGCGTGAGCTCGGTGCTGTTCATCTCGCTCGACGCGGACGACGTCGTCTATCAGGACGCTGCCGCGTTCGTCGCCGGGCCGGATCCGCTCGTGCCGGCCGCGAGCACCGGCCGCCCGCCGATCGCGCCCGGCACCTCGTTCTACGTGCGCGGCTACAGCCAGGGCGAGCAGACGCGCTGGCTCGAGCGCACGCTGCGGCACGCGTCGCACGACGACGGGATCGACTGGATCGTCGTGCAGATGCACCAGGACGCGCTCAGTTCGTCGAAGACGGGCAACGGGTCGGACAAGGGCATCCGCGAAGCGTGGCTGCCGCTGTTCGACCGCTACGGCGTCGATCTCGTGCTGTGCGGGCACGATCACGACTACGAGCGCAGCTTCCCGGTGCGCGGCTGCAATCACCGCGCGGGCGTCGACGCGAAAACCGGTGAAGTGGTCGACACGCTGCAGCCGCGCCCGGTCGGGCCGACCGATCCGGACCGCAGCAAGTTCGACACGAGCCACGGGACGATTCACCTGATTCTCGGCGGCGGCGGCACGAGCGCGCCGCTCGACGTGTACGGCGAAAACCCGGCGACCGGCTATGCGCAGGCGAAGGTCTTCACGAAGCCGAACCGCCCGGTGCCGGGCACGGCGCCGAACACGTTCGTGCGCGCGGCGGCCGATGCGCTCGAGGACGCGATCTGGTCCGCGCGGCGCGACACGGGCACCGGCTACGGCATCGCGGTGTTCGATCACGATCCGGGCGAGCCGGGCGGACACACGACGATCACGATGCGCTACTACCACGCGCCGGGCGCCGATCAGCATCCGACCGCGCAGTACGAGCTGTTCGAGACGATCGAGCTGACGAAGAAGCGGCGCGATCGCTGACGCGCGCCCGCTCGCCGCGCCGTTCGCCGTTCGCCGCTCGCGTGCAGCGCGCGCGGCGGCCGGCCAGGCGGCGCGGCCGCGGCGGTGTCGGCAGCGTTCCGCCGACACGCGTTAGACTGTCTCGATGGAACAATGCCGCTACTGCCACCGAATCCGCGATGAATGGGATTGCCACGGCGACGAATGCCGGCGTGCAATCGCGAAGGCGCTGCGCCGGCAGCGCGCAGGGCTGCCGATGGTGCCCGATCGCATCCGCAACGAAATTCCGTCCGGCGCGCCGACGCAGCAGGTGATCGCCGTGCTGTCGCGCCAGCGCTTGCGCGCGCGGCGCGGCAACGAGGAACGCCGCGAACGCAAGGAAATCGACGACGCGGACAGCGTCTGACCCGTTGCGGCCGGACTGCCGCACAAGGGCTGCGGCGCCGGAGAAGCGCGCGCACCGACCTCGCGCGCACCCTCTTTCGCCATACGGCCACGCGCCGCGCCCTTGCACAGCCTGCAACGCCTCACGGGGACGGATCGCATTTATCCCGAAATTGTTGCGTTGCAGACAAGGATCTTTCGTCCAAATCCACGTTTACCCTAGGTCACCCGACGCCTACGATGTAATCAACCGCTGACGACATGGTGTCGAACGCGGAAAGCCAATACAACATCGGAGGTCATCATGAAATCGCTCGTTTATGCAGTTGCTGCCGCTACCGCCCTGTCCGCTTCGTTCGGCGCATTCGCGCAAAGCACCGTGACGCGTGCGCAGGTCCGCAACGAACTCGTGCAGCTCGAACAAGCCGGCTACAAGCCGAGCCAGGCCAGCCCGCACTACCCGGCCGACATCCTCGCCGCGCAAGCGCGCGTGAACGCCCAGGCCGACAACAGCGGCTACGGCGTCCAGCCGGCGCCGGTCGTCCAGGGCGGCGCGCCGGCCGCGAAGGTGCAGAACCCGCGCGACTCGGTCTACTTCGGCCACTAAGCCGCACGCCGCCCGCCGCGCACGCGGCGCCGCAGACGCAACGAGCCCGCCCCTGCGACGGGCTTGTCGTTTGTCCGGCGCACGGTCGCGCAGCACCGGCCGCGCAGTGAACGCCGTCAGCGCGGCGCTCGCCGGCCGCGTCGCATGGTCCGATGCCGATACGGCGCCATCCCGTCAGTTCCCGTCGCGCCGCGCACCGCGCACGTCGTCGAGGCGCGTGAGCGTCGCGCCGATCCGCGCGACGCTTGTGCCGTCGCGCGTCGCCGGTACGTCCCGTTCGCCGGCGACCGTGCCGTCGTCCTGTGCAGTCGCGTCGTCCGCAGCACTCGCATCGTGCGCCGCGCTCACGTCGGCCGGAGCGCTCACGTCGGCCGCTGCACGCGCCTCGGCCGGCTGAATCGCACCGAGCAGTTCGCGATAGCGCACGCATGCGCTCTGCCCGCTCGCCTTCGCCGCATACATCGCCGCATCGGCCTTCATCAGCAGTTCCTCGGCCGACGCGCCGTCCGCCGGGTATTCGCTGACGCCGATGCTCGCGCCCACCGCCATGCGGCGCTCGCCGAGCTCGAGCTCGTCGGCCATCACGCGCTGGATCCGCGATGCGACGTCGGCGATCACGGCAGGCGAGCGCAGGTCCGAGATCAGCACGACGAACTCGTCGCCGCCGAGCCGCGCGACCATGTCGCCGCTGCGCAGCACCTGGCTCAAGCGCTTCGCGACCAGCGCGAGCATCCGGTCGCCGACCGAGTGCCCGTGCTCATCGTTGATCTGCTTGAAGCGATTCAGATCGACGAACATCACCGCAAGCGCCGCATCGACCGCGGCCGCATGGCGGATCGCCGCATCGAGGCGCTCCATGAACAGCATGCGGTTCGGCAGCCCCGTCAGCGGATCGTGGCCGGCCAGATGTGCGAGTTCGCGCTGCTTCGCGCGCAGCATCGCGACCTGCGTGCGGATCTCGACGCGCATCGCATCGAAGCAGCGCGCGAGCACGCCGATCTCGTCCGTGCGCGCGACCGGCAGCCGCTCGCTAGCCGGCTCGTCGAATACGTGCGTCGCCGCGCGCGCCAGCGCCTGCAGCGGCCGCGTGATCGCGCGCGCGAACAGGATCGCGAGAATCCCGGCGAACACGCTCGAGACGAGCACCATCCGCACGATGCGGTCGCCGAGCCGGTTGGCCGGCGTCAGTACGTCGGTCAGCGGCCGCGCGAGGCCGAGCACGACGAAGCGATTGCCTTCGTCGCTGCCGAACGGCGTACGCACGAACGCGTGCATGCGGCCCGCCGACGCATCGCCCTGCGCGAGATCGCTGAGCGACACGTTCGTGCGGGCGCCGTCGAACAACGCGCGCGTGGCCGGGAAGCTGTCCTGCATCAGCACGCGCCGGCCGCGGTCGAAACCGAAAGTCTGCGACGGGTCGGGATGCACGAGGAAGTCGCCCCACTCGTTCGCGAGATAGACCGCATAGTCCTCGGGCAGATCGCGTTCGAGACGCTCGAACACGCGCGACAGTTCGATATCGACGACGAGCGCGCCGACCGTCTGCCCGCGCGCATCGACGACCGGCGTGCCGACGCGCAGAATCGGCACGCCTTCGGCCGCATGCGAGCCGGTTTCGTGATTGATCGCGATCGGCGACACGTAGATATGCCCGGGCGCCGTCGCGAGCGTGTCGAAGACGTAGGAAAACTGCCCCTTCTCCTGAAACGCGCGTTCCGGCAGCACGACGATACCGCGCGCATCGCGGTCGACGCGAATCCGCTCGAGCCCGAAATGCTCGCGTTCGATCAGACGAATCTGCAGATATTCCGGATGATTCGCCATGAAGCTGCGGTACACCTGCTCGAGCCGCGCACGCGGGGCCGGGCTGCGGCTGTCGCCGCGCGCGATGCGTACCGACGACGGCAGTTGCGCGAGCACGAGCGCATCGGCGGCGACGTCCGCGAGCGCGCTCGTGAAGCGCTGCGCGAGCAGATGCGTCGACATCAGCAGGCTGTGCTGCGCTTCCTGCGCGAGCATCGCGCGGTTCGCGCGATACGTATAGTAGCCGGTCGAGCCGGACGCGATCACGCCGATGCATGCAAACAGGATCGACAGCTTCGAGGTGAGCCCGAGTCGGATCATGGGCGGAAGCGTTCCGGTCGATCGCCCGATACGATGCGGCTCCACAGCGCCTCGCGCCGGGCGATGTTCTCGACGGGCTGTATCCAGACCAGATGCTGACCGGCGAGGTCCGGCCCGTGCGGCGGCGCGAGCGTGTTCGCGAGTCCCTGGCGTTCGGTCAAGAGCGCGCCGATCGCGGGTTCGAGCATGTAGTTGATCCAGGCGAACGCGAGGTCCGGGCGGTCGGCGTCGCGCGTGACGGCCCAGCAGTCGAGCCACGCGAGCGCGCCTTCGTCCGGAATCGCATAGCCGACGTCCGCGCCGGCGCGGCGCAGCAGCTGCACCTGCTGCGTGCCGTAGTTGCCGAACATCAGCGCCGCGCGATGTTCGACGAACAGCGCGGTCGCTTCTTCGGGGAGCGTGTAGTACGTGAGCAGATTGCGGCGCAGGTCGATCAGCTTGCGCGCGACGACGAGCGTCTGCGCCGGTGTCAGGCGAAACGGATCGCGATAGCCGAGCGCGAGCGCGGTGAACGAAAAATTGTGCTGCGCGCTGTTGAAATCGAGCACCTTGCCGCGATAGCGGCGATCCCACAATGCGAGCATCGAGCGCGGCGCGGCAGGCACCTGCCGGCGATCGTAGATCACGCCCATCGACGAATACGTGAACGGAATCCCGTAGACCGCATCGCCCTGCGCCAGCCCGCCGATCGCGGCGAGTTGCTGAAACGCCGGCAGTTGCCGCCGGCGGTTCGGAATGCGCGACAGCTCGATCGGCGCGAGCAGCTTGCCGCGCGCATAGCGCTGGATCTCGGCCGTGTTCGCCGCGAGCACGTCGTACGGCGGCGGCGACGCGCTATGCATGCGCGCCCACAACGCTTCGTCGGAATCGACGAACGTCACTTCGACACGCGCACCGAACTGCGCTTCGAATGCGGCGACCGTGTCGCGATCCGCATAGCCCGGCCACGCGAGCACGCGCAGCACGTTGCGGTTCGCGGCTTCGGCGGAGAATGCGACGATCGGCGGACACAGCAAGCCGAGCGCCAGCTTGACGAACATGCGGCGCGTGGCGCCGCGTTCAGGCGAACGCACGCCGATTCTGCTGATCAATGGATCCCCGCTTGAATCGCTCGGCTGCATTCGACCGTCCTTTTTTCGAGTCGATGCGATATGCGCAAACGACACCATAAAAAGCACGGCCGCGCAATCGGAACAAGCCGCACGAACCGGCGCGCGATACGGTCCGAATCGGACAGCGCATCGACACCGCGACGGAGCCCCGCGCGAGCGACCGACACCGAACGTTGCGCGCGCATCGAGCGCGAGCGCAGCGCGCGGTGCATGGCGACGGCCGCGCGCATTCCTCTGATTCTTCAACCGTGCGGGCGGAGCGGACGCCTCGTGCGCGACGTCGCGAGCGCACGACCGATCGCCGATCGGGGGCGGCGAGGTCCGACAGCGGCGCACCGTCTCGCGCCCGGTCGACGTCGACGCCGCGCTAACGCCACGCCTGCGTAAATTCCGCGATCACGCGCGACAGATGTGCACGCATCGCCTCGCGTGCGCCGTCTGCATCGCGCGCCATGATCGCCGAGAAGATTCGCTGGTGATCTTCCTGCGACGCCTCGCGCAATGCCGGCGAATGAAAGTGCTGCTCGATCTTGTCCCACAGCGGATCGCTGCGCGCACAGTCCCACATGGCCGTGACCATATGCAGCAGCACCGTATTGCCCGTCGATTCGGCAATGCGCAGATGAAACTGGCGGTCGGCCGCGTGGTAGGCGGCCTTGTCGCCCATCTGCTCGCGCATCGTCGTCAACGAGAAGAACAGCCGGTCGAGATCGGCGTCCTTGCGCTCGGTCGCGGCGAGCGCCGCGACTTCCGCCTCGATCAGCCCGCGCGCGCGCAGCGTCTCGATCGGCCCCGGTCCGCGCGGCAGCTCGAACGAGACGGGCCGCGCGGCATCCGCGGCCGACACGTAGATCCCCGATCCGACGCGCACTTCGACGATGCCCTGCACCTCGAGCGCAATGATCGCCTCGCGCACCTGCGTGCGGCTCACGCCGAACTGGTCGGCCAGACTGCGCTCGGACGGCAGCCGCGCGCCGGCCTCCAGCGCGCCGGACGCGATCATCGCGTGAATCTGCCGTGCGAGACCGATATAGGAACGGTCGGCAGCATCGGTATCGCGGGAAGTGGGCAGGCTGGAAAGATCGGTCATCGAAGGCTCGTCACGGGCGGGCCGGCATCGTCGCGGCACCGGGTCGCGAAAATGGTACACCAATTTCCGCTGCCGCCCTACTCGCGTCGGTTCTCATCATGTGGGAATTGCGCATATCGACATGCGGAGCGGCCGCCGTTCCCGCCGGACAACTGGTAAACCACTATCCCGCCAGATTGGCATACCAATCATAATGCGCGCATCGACGACGGAGGTCGAGCCCGCCGTGGCCGCCCGTCGCTCACGCCTCACCGCCCATCAGGAGCCGCTCCCGTGAAGATGTCTTTCCGTTGGTACGGCGAGTCCGATCCGGTCTCGCTGCAGTACATCCGCCAGATTCCCGGCGTCACGCATATCGTGTCCGCGATCTACGACGAACCGGTCGGCGAAGTGTGGCCCGCGCAGAAGATCGACGCGCTGAAGGCGACGATCGAGCGTGCGGGGCTGCGCTTCGAGGTCGTCGAGTCGGTACCCGTCCACGAGGACATCAAGCTCGGCAAGCCGAGCCGCGACCGGCTGATCGACAACTACCGTCAGACGATCCGCCATCTCGGCGCGGCCGGCGTGCGCGTCGTCTGCTACAACTTCATGCCGGTGTTCGACTGGACGCGCACCGAGCTGTCGAAGACGCTCGACGACGGCTCGACGTGTCTCGCATTCAGCACCGAGGCGGTCGAGCGGATCGACCCGAGCGCCGGCATCGCGCTGCCGGGCTGGGACACGAGCTACCGGCCCGATGCGTTGCAGGCGTTGCTCGCCGAGTATCGCGACGTCGACGAAGCCGCGCTGTGGGCGAATCTCGAATACTTCCTGAAGGCCGTGATCCCGGTCGCCGAAGAAGCGGGCGTCAAGATGGCGATCCACCCGGACGATCCGCCGCGTCCGATCTTCGGGCTGCCGCGCATCGTGAAGAACCGCGACGATCTCGCGCGGATCCTTCGCATCGTCGACACGCCCGCGAACGGCCTCACGCTCTGCTCGGGCTCGCTCGGCGCGGGCCCGCAGAACGACGTCGAGGCGCTGGTGCGCGAGTTCGGCGCGATGGGTCGCATCCACTTCGCGCACATCCGCAACGTGAAGGTCGACGCGGCCGGCAATTTCGAGGAAACGGCGCACCTGTCGAGCTGCGGATCGCTCGACATCGCCGCGATCGTGAAGGCGTATCACGACACGGGCTTCACCGGCTACGTGCGGCCCGATCACGGCCGGATGATCTGGGGCGAGACCGGCAAGCCCGGCTACGGCCTCTACGATCGCGCGCTCGGCGCGGTCTACCTGAACGGACTGTGGGAAGCGCTCGCGAAGTTCGATCGCGCGCCGCAGCCGGCGTAACCGTCATCGCCTTCGAGGCGGCCGGCGCCGCGGATCGCCGGTCGCCCGCCACGACATTCCGCGCGGAGACACCTCATGCCACGCATCCGATGGGCCATGATCCTGATGTGCTTTCTGGCCAACGTCATCAACTTCATCGATCGCGCGAACCTCGCGATCGCGGCGCCCAGCATACGCGCGGATCTCGGCCTCGACGCGGTCGGCATGGGTCTCGTGCTCAGCGCGTTCTTCTGGACCTACGCGTTTCTGCAACTGCCGGCCGGCTGGTTCATCGACAAGGTCGGCGTGCGCGTGAGCCTCGCGCTCGCGGTCGGCTGGTGGTCGCTGTTTACGGTCGCGACCGGCGCGGCGCGCGGGCTGGCCCAGCTCGTCGGCGTGCGGCTGATGCTCGGCGTCGGTGAGGCGGCCGCAATCCCGTCGTTCGCGAAGGTCGCGTTCAACTGGTTCCCGCGCAGCGAACGCGGCCTCGCGAGCAGCATCTTCGACAGCGGCTCGCGCGTCGGCTCGGCGCTGTCGCTGCCGCTCGTCGCGTGGCTGATCTCGATCGTCGGCTGGCGCGGCTCGTTCGCGGTCACCGGCGCGATCGGCATCGTGTGGGCCGCTGCGTGGTGGTTCGTCTATCGCGACCCCGAACGCTATCGCCACATCGCGCCCGATGCGGTCGACGCGCTGCTCGCGCAGCGCGGTGCGCCGGCCGTCGCCGACAAGGCCGATCTGCCGACCGTGTCGTGGCTCGACCTGTTTCGCTACCGCACCGTGTGGGGCATGATGATCGGCCTGTTCTGCCTGAACTTCGCGATCTACTTCTTCATCACGTGGTTCCCCAGCTATCTGCTGCAGTCGCGCGGCTTCTCGCTCGCGTCGCTCGGCACCTGGGGCATGCTGCCCGCGCTGCTCGCGATTCCGGGCGGCTGGCTCGGCGGCTACGTGTCGGATAGCCTGTTCCGCCGCGGCTGGAGCGCGACCGCCGCGCGCAAGACTTGTCTCGTGCTCGGGATGCTGCTGTCGTCGTCGATTGCGCTGTCCGCGTTCGTCGATAACGTGTGGGTCTGTCTCGCACTGTTCGCGCTCGCCTATGCGAGCCTGTCGTTCGCGGGGGCGAACGTGTGGACGCTCGTCGGCGAAGTCGCGCCGACGCCCGCGCACGTTGCGTCGCTCGGCGGCATCCAGAACTTCGCGGGCAATCTCGCGGGGATCTTCATCACGACGTTCACCGGCGTGATGCTGTCGCTGACCAAGGGCTCGTTCGTCGTGCCGCTCGCGGTGGCCGGCGCGCTCTGCGTGGTCGGCGCGCTCTCCTACCTGTTCATCGTCGGCAAGGTCGAACCGCTGCCGGTCCCGCGCGGCCGCGCCGCCGCGCGTAGCGCGGAGCCGAACGCGGCGTAATGCGCCGGCCGGCGATGTGCGGGACGGCGACGGGCCGCCCGCGCGTCGCCGCGTCGCTTTCCTTTTCCGCGCACGCATCGGACAATGGCTCGCGCCCGCCGGCGCGGCCTTTCCCTGGCCCGCTCGGCGGCACCGCCGCCCTCCCAGCCCGATGAAACGCTACGAAACCCTCGCGCATACGATCGCCGACGAAATCCGCCACGGCAACCTCGCCGCCGGCACGCGGCTGCCTTCGCTGCGACAGATCATCGCGCAGCACGGCGTCAGCCAGTCCACCGTGTTTCGCGCGTACTACCTGCTCGAACAGTGGGGGCTGATTCGCGCACGCGAACGTTCGGGGTACTACGTCGCGCCGGGCGCCGTTGCGCCGGGCGCCGCCTCGCCGGGCGGCGGACCCGGGCCTGGCCCTGGCGCGTCGGAACCGCGCGCGTCGGGCCGCGCCGCATCCACGCGCAAGGTCGACATCAGCGATCTCGTGTTCTCGGTGCTCGACGCCGCGACGCAGCCCGGCATCGTGCCGCTCGGCTCCGCGTTTCCGTCGCCGCAGCTGTTTCCGCTGCCGCGCGTCGCGAAGTCGCTCGCGCAGGCCGCGCGGCGCATCAGCCCGTGGAGCACCGTCGTCGATCTGCCGCCCGGCAACGAAGCGCTGCGCCGGCAGATCGCGCTGCGCTATCTCGCGACCGGCATCGCGCAGCCGATCGACGAGCTGGTCGTCACGAACGGCGCGCTCGAAGCGCTGAATCTCTGCCTGATGGCCGTCACGCGGCCGGGCGACGTGGTGGCCGTCGAATCGCCCGGTTTCTACGCGGCACTGCAGGCGATCGAGCGGCTCGATCTGCGCGCGGTCGAGATTCCGGTCGATCCGCGCACGGGCCTCGATCTCGATGCGCTCGCGAATGCGCTCGATCGCCACGACGTGCGCGCATGCTGGTTCATGACGAATTTCCAGAATCCGACCGGCGTCACGTTGTCGATCGAGAAAAAGCGCGCGCTCGTCGAACTGCTCGCCGCGCGCGACGTGCCGCTGATCGAGGACGACGTCTACGGCGAGCTGCATTTCGGTCCCGACTATCCGCTGCCGGCCCGCGCGTTCGACCGCCACGGACTCGTGATGCATTGCAGTTCGTTCTCGAAGACGCTCGCGCCCGGCTACCGGATCGGCTGGGCGGCGGCCGGCCGGTTCGCCGAGAAGGTACAGCGGCTGAAGCTGATGACGACGCTATCCGCGAGCATTCCCGCGCAGGCCGGCATCGCGAACTACCTCGAATACGGCGGCTACGATCGCCATCTGCGCAAGCTGCGCGGCGCGCTGCAGGCGCAGCTCGACCGCATGGACGATGCGCTGCGGCGCTGGCTGCCGCCCGGTGTCGAGTGGGTGCGCCCGGAAGGCGGCTATTTCCTGTGGCTCGCGTTCCCCGACGCGATCGACGCGATGGCGCTGCATCGGCAGGCGATCGCGCGCGGCATCAGCGTCGCGCCGGGGCCGCTGTTTTCCGCGGCGCACGGTTTCGCGCGCTGCGTGCGCGTGAACTTCGGCCATCCGTGGAGCGGCGACATCGAACGCGCGATCCGCGTGCTCGGCGAACTCGCCGCCGCATCGGCCGTGCGCGGCGCGGGTTGATCGCGCCGGGCGTGCGCCGCTTCGTTCCGACGAAAAAAACGGGCCGCCCGCAGGCAGCCCGTTCGGTCTCGCCGGCACCGGCCGACGCTGTCATGATGCGCGCGCCGGCGCGCGTTCAGCGTGCGGCGACCGGCCGCTCGAACGCGCGCAGGATCTTCTTCTCGAGTGCGATGTAGTCGCGACCGAAATGATGATCGCCGCCGGTGCGGATCACGTCGACGCCGGTATTCGCGAGCGCCGGGCACATCGTGTCCTGCTCTTGCGCACCGTAGAAGCACTGGACGATCTGCGGCGGCACCTTCGCGATTTCCGGCGCAACCTTCAACGCATGCTCGCTCGCCGGCATCCCGAGCCAGCCCGTCACGCGGATCTGGAAGTCGGCAGCCGGCGCGAAGCCGAGCAGCGACATCACCTGCACCTTGTCGCGCAGATCGGCCGGCAGCCGGTTGTACGCGAACGGCATGACGTCCGCGCCGAACGAGTAGCCGACCAGCGCGACGCGGCTCGCGTGCCAGCGCTTCATGTACGTACGCATCACGCGCGCGAGATCGCGGCTCGTCTGCGCGGGCGGCTTCTCGCTCCAGAAGTAGCGCAGGCTGTCGATGCCGACCACCGACACACCGTCGCGCTGCAGCGCTTCGGCGATCGTCTTGTCGAGATCGCGCCAGCCGCCGTCGCCCGAGATCACGATCGCGAGCCGGTCGCTGCCGCCGTTGGCCGGCAGTTCGACGAGCGGCAGGTCGGACACGTCCTGCTCGTCGGCACTGCCGTCGTCGTGCAGATGCGCCGCGACGAGCGACACGAGCTTCGCCGTATCGCCGGCCGGCGCCATGTCGACGAAGCCCGGCATCGCGCGGCGCACGATCGTCGGATCGGGCGGGCACGGCTTGAAGCGCGGATCGAGCTTCGCGGCCGGCGCGACGGCGACGACGCCGGCGATCGTGTTCTCCGGCGCCATCGCGAGAATCTGCTTCGCGATCGCGCCGCCCTGCCCGACGCCCGCGACGATCGGCGTGTAGTAGCGCGACGACTGCGCGAGCCGTTCGAGCTGATGGCTGACCGCCTCGGCGTCGCCGTCGAGATGGTGGCAAGTCTCGGCCTTCGCGGCGAGCGTCTTCGCATAGCGTTCCGCATCGACGCCGACCGTCATCGCGCCGGCTTTCGCGAGCGCGTCGGCGGCCTGCTGATCGGCGGCGGTCCAGCCGCCCTCGCGCGAGAACAGCACGACGAAGCCGCGCAGCGGGCCGTTCGGCTTCGTCACCGTGACGGGCCCGTAGCGGCCGCCCGGCACCGTTTCGGTCTTCGTCGCGACCGGCTGCGCGGCAAGCGCGGCGCCGGCCAGCATCCATCCCGCGCAGGCGATGGCGGCCCGCGCGATTCCCTTCTTCGACATCATGAGCGCCGACCTCCAGCCAGCAATGACAGATCCGCGAGCGTGACGAACACGCCGACCGAACCGGACGCCGCGAGGTAGCGCGGTTCCCAATGCGGTTCGAACTTGCTCTTGAACGCACGCAAGCCGCGGAAGTTGTAGAAGCGTCCGCCGAAGCGCCACACCATCAGCCCGACCCGGTGCCACGGCGACGGCATCTTCGCCGCCCCCATCCCCGAGAACGGCGCGATGCCGAGGCTCAGCTTGCGGAAACCCGCTTCCTTCAGATGCAGCGCGAGCTGCGTAAACAGATACTCCATCGCGTACGGCGACGCCTCCGGCAGATGGCGCATCACGCCGACCGTCGCCTCGGTATTGAGGTCGGTCGTCATGAACGTGACGAACGCGATCGGCTTGTCGGCCTGGCGCACGAGCATCACCGATTGCGTCGCGAGATAGCCGTCGTGGAACGCGGCAACGGAAAAGCTCTTCTCGCGCGCGTCGCGCGTGTCGAGCCACACGTTCGAGATCTCGCGCAGCACCGGCAGCGCGGCCGGCACGTCAGCCGGTGCGATGACCTCGACCGACAGCGCGTCCTTGTCGCCGCGACGCAGCGCATAGCGCAGATGCGAGCGATGCGAGCCCTTCAGATCGAATTCGTCGAGCGCGATATGCGCTTCCTCGCCGAGCTTCATCAGCGTGAGCCCGGCATCGAGATAGAGCGGCAGCGCATTCGCGCGCACCTGATAGAACGCGGCGCGCCCGCCGTGACGGTGCGCGAGCGCGATGAACTTGCCGATCAGCGCCGGCCACTCGTCGCGCGGGCCGACCGGATCGTAGAGCGCGGCCCACGTGCGGCCGTATTTCGCATACATCAGGAACGCGCGGCGCGAATCGGAGAACAGGAACGACTTGTCGCCCATCAGCGCGAGACCGGCATCACTGCACTCCTGCGCGCGGACGATCCGCTCGGCGTCGAGCAGATCCTGCGGCGTGGGCTTCGTGAAGCGGCCGGGCGCCGGACGCAGCAGCTGCCACAGCGCGAACATCGCGACGAACACGCCGGCCGCGAGCGTCGCGCGCAGCGCCCGCGGCGCGCGCGCATCGAACGAGAAATGCGACCAGAGCTCGCGCGTGTAAGGCACGTCGCGGAACGCGAAGCACAGCACCCACACGGCGAGGATCAGCACCATCGTCACGGACACGAACCAGCTCAGCGTGAAGCGCTCGGCGAGCAGCGACGAATGACGGTTGAAGCGGCGCCGGCTCACGAGCAGCAAGACCAGCAGCGTGCCGAGCACGCCCGCCTCGACGAATGCGAGACCCTTCGCGAGCGACAGCGCGAGGCTCGCGAGCGTCAGCACGAAGGTCATCCACCATGCGCCGTCGAGGCGGCGCAGCAGCCCGCGCGCGACGAACAGCAGCGCGACGCCGAGCACGCTGCAGATCACTTGCGAGCCTTCGAGCACCCAGAGCGGGATGACGTTGCGCAGGATCGCGATGCGATGCCAGAACGCGGGCGTCGCGCTCGAGATCACGAGCATGCTGCCGACCGCGAACGTGACGAGGCTCAGGAACAGCGGCGCGAGCTGCGACACGCGCGCGGCCTGACGCGAGACGAGCCGGCGCCGCAGCGCGCGGCCCTCGAATGCAGCGAGCAGCCCCGCGGACAGCACGAGCGGCACGCCGAAATAGATCGCGCGATAGGCGATCAGCGCGGCCAGCATCGCATGCGCGGGCACGGCGCTGCCGAGCGTGAATACCATCGCCGCTTCGAACACGCCGATCCCGCCCGGCGTATGGCCGATCATGCCGAGCAGCAGCGCGGCCGCGTAGACGGTGATGAACGTCGGGAAGCCGACCGGCGCGGCCGGCAGCAGCACCCAGAGCGTGAGGCCCGCGGCGATCACGTCGAACACCGCCGACACGATCTGCGCGACGAAGTCGCGCCGCGCGGGCACGTCGAACGCGAGCCACTTGAAGCGCGTGACGACGGGCCGCGCGACGGCGCCGCACATCATCGTCATCGCGGCCAGCACGACGAGCAGCACGATGCCGATCGCCGTCATCGCGCCGGGCGCGACGTGCAGCATGGCGCCGAGCGTGCCGGGCACGCACACCATGCCGATCGCCGTCATGAACACCAGCGCGAGCGCGAGCGTGGCGCTCGTGAATACCGTCATGCGGCCGATCTGCGCGGGCGTCACGCCCGACACGCCGTACACGCGCGCGCGCACCGCGCCGCCCGTCAGCGCGCCGAAGCCCGTCGCGTTGCCGAGCGCGGAGCCGGCGATCGCGCCGATCCACAGCGCCGCGCGCGGCACCTTCGCGGCGACGTAGCGCAGGCCGACCGCGTCGCGCGCGACGAGCGCGACGTAGCTGAGCGCGGTCGCGGCGAGCGACGCGCCCCACTCGCCGGCGGACATGTGACGCAGCTCGCGGATCACCGACCGGTAATCGACCGATTGCGACAGGTGCTGGAAAACCAGGATCAGCAGTACGCCGATGCCGAGCGCGAGCAGCGGCGACAGCACGCGCTCGTTGCGGATCAGCGCCGCGACACGGCCGATCGCCGACGCGGCACGGCCGGGCGAACCAGGGTGGCGGGAGGACATAGATTATTCGCGGTGATGCATAGCGGTCGCGGCGCGGATGCGAGGCGGCGACGAATCGGGTTGTTCTGCATGGGCGGCCCGCTGCGGAGCAACGCGAGCGGCGCCTGGATCAGAAACGGTGAGTATACGAAAACTACATTACAAAATCTTTCAGTTTTTTCGCGGGTGGGGCTCTGCGGATCGCATCACGGCGATCGCGCCCGCGGCGCACGTCAAACATGCGCACGGAGCGCATGATAGCCGGAATCGGCGAGGCTGTTTCATCGGATGAATACCCGCGTGGGCGATGCGGAAATTGCCGTGTCGGGGAGCGGCGAAGCCGGTGCGGGAGCGCTCGCCGAACCGCCGGTAAAGACCGGCCGTGAGCGGTTTGCGCGTGAATACGTTTGGCTCGTTGAAGCTGGCAACGCCGGCCGCACGCGCGATGCTCGCACGCGTAAGGTCCGCGAAGGCGGCGCAGTCGGAACGCTGCTGTCGAAACCGGCCGAAGCGTCCGTGCGCGACTGGCGACTGGCGACTGGCGACTGGCGACCGGCGATCGCCGGCGCCGGCGCCGACGCGCACGCCGTCACGGCCGGCGCAGCCGCGCCCGAGACTGCTCAGTACACGTCGCGCACGTAGCGCCGCGCCTTCGCGAGCCGCGCGACGTAATCGTTCGCGGCGTCGTCCGACATCCCGCCGTGCTCGGCGACGACGGCCTTCAGCGCCGCATCGACATCCTTCGCCATCCGCGCGGCGTCGCCGCACACGTAGAAGTGCGCGCCCTCCTCGAGCCAGGCGAACAGCTCGGCGCCGTGCTCGCGCATCCGGTCCTGCACGTAGATCTTGTCGGCCTGATCGCGCGAGAACGCGAGATCGAGCCGCGTCAGGAAGCCGCTGTCGCGCATCGCGGTCAGTTCGTCGCGATAGTAGAAGTCGGTCTGCGCATGCTGTTCGCCGAAGAACAGCCAGTTGCGTCCGCGCGCGCCGCACGCCTGCCGCTCGTGCAGGAAGCCGCGGAACGGCGCGATGCCGGTGCCGGGCCCGACCATCACGATCGGCACGTCGCCGTTCACCGGCGGCCTGAAGTGCGCGGATTTCTGCACGAACACCGGCACGCGGCCGTCTTCCGCGCGATCGGCGAGAAACGTCGAGGCGACGCCTTTGCGTGCGCGCCGGCCGTTGTGATAGCGGACGGCCGACACCGTCAGATGAATCTCGCCCGGATGCGCGCTCGGGCTCGATGCGATCGAGTAAAGCCGCGGCTGCAGCCGCTTCAGCATGCCGACCAGTTCCGCGCCCGACAGCTCGACCGGAAACTCGTGCAGCACGTCCGCGAGCTGCTGCCCCCACAGCCACTGCTTCAGCTCGGCCTTGCGGTCGTCGCGCAGCAGCGTCTTCAGCGCGCCGTTCGCGCTGCGCGACGCAATGAACGCAAGCGTGTCGGGATGCGGGCGCGTGATGTCGAAATGGCGCGCGAGCGCGTCGCCGAGGCGCGTGTCGCCGACGCCCGGCACCGACACCGGCGTATCGGCCTTCAGCGCCGTGACGGCCAGCAACTCGTCGACCAGTTCGGGGCAGTTGGTCGGCCACACGCCGAGCGCGTCGCCCGTTTCGTATTCGAGGTTCGCGCCGTCCGTCGACAGCGACACGTAGCGTGTATCCTTCGCGGCGCCCGGACGGTTCAGCCGCAGGTTCGCGACGAGCTTCGACGGCGCCGGATGGGCCTTGCTCGGCAGCAGCCCCGCTGCGTTGTCGGCGCCGGCCGGCACCGCGTGCAGCGCGGCGTCGGTGTCCTTGATCCGCGCGACCACGCGTTCGAGCCACTGGTCGGCGTCGCGTTGAAACTCGACGTCGCAGTCGACGCGCGCGCAGAGCCGCGTCGCGCCGAGCTCCGCGAGCCGCGCATCGAGCCGGCGCCCGTGGCCGCAGAACTGGTCGTAGTTGCGGTCGCCGAACGCGAGTACCGCAAAATGCACGCCGTCGACGCGCGGCGCCGCGTCGGCCGCGAGCGCGTCCCAGAACTCGCGGCCGTTGTCGGGCGGATCGCCGTCGCCGAACGTGCTCGTCATCAACAGCACGTATTGCGCGCTCGCGAGCGACGCGACCGGATAGTCGGCCATGCATGCGGTACGGATCTCGAAGCCGGCGTTCATCAGCTGCGTCGCGTAATCCTCGGTCAGCGACTCGATGTTGCCGGTCTGCGATGCCCACAGCAGCACGACCTTGGGCCGCGTGCGCACGATCCGCACGCCGCCCGGTGCGGGCGCGGAGGCGTCCGCCGGCCGTGCGCGCGCCACGGCGTCGGCCGCATCGGACGGCGTCGCGCGGCTGAACAGCCCCGCCAGCATGCCGTCGAGCCAGTAGCGCACCGGCGGCGCGAGCGGCGCCAGCGCGGGCAGCACCGGCACGCCGCCTTCGCGGCGGCCCGCGCTCGCCTTCAGCCCGCTGACGAGGCCGGCCACGTACGACCGTTCCGCGTCGGTCAGCGGCGGCGGCGCGAAATCGGCCACGCCGAGCGCGGCCGCGAATGCATCGATGTCTGCCATGTCGAATTCCTGGGTAGCGGCGGCCGGCACCGGCGGCGTCGCCGGCGCGCTGCCGACCTCGTCGGCGTCGGCCGATTGCATCGCCTCGGGCTCGGCCGCGAATGCGCCGGTGTCGACGCGGCGCAGCGCGACCGCGCAGTATTTCAGTTCCGGCTGCTGCGATTCGGCATCGATCGCGTCGTGCGTGACCGCGTTGATGCAGAGGTCGTCACCGTACACGTCGTTCCAGTGCATCGGCGCGAAGCACTGGCCGCGCTGCACGCGCTCGGTCACGATGGCCGGCAGCACCGCGCGCCCGCGCGCCGAGCGAATTTCGACACCGTCCTTCGCACGCACGCCGAGCGCATGCGCGTCGTCGGGGTGCAGCTCGACGAACGGCCGCGCATTGAGCTTGTTCAGCATCGCGACCTTGCCGGTCTTCGTCATCGTGTGCCACTGGTGCTGCAGCCGGCCGGTGTTCAGCACGATCGGGAACGTGTCGTCTGGCAGTTCGGCCGGCGCGACGTGCGGCCGCGCGAAAAAGCGGGCCTTGCCGGACGGCGTCGGAAACGCGAGACGCGGCGTGCGCGCCGCATCGTCCTCGCCCTCGCGCTCGGTCACGGGCGCCGTGCGCAGCGTCTGACTCACGCCGTCGTTCAGATAGCGCAGCGGATGGCGCTCGCGCGCCGTGCCGGGCGCGACGGGCCACTGCACGGGCCCTTCGCGCAGCACCGCGTGGCTCGCGCCGCGCAGGTCGTAGCCGGTTGCCGGATTCGAAAAGCGCACGATCTCGTCGAACACGTCGGCCGCCGACGCGTAGTCGAACGCGTCCTCGAAGCCCATCGCGCGCGCGACCTCGGCGACGATCCGCCAGTCGGGCAGCGCATCGCCGGGCGGCGCGATCGCCTGCCGCATCAGCGTCATGTTGCGTTCCGAGTTCACCATCACGCCGTCGCCCTCGGCCCACAGCGCACCGGGCAGCAGGATGTCCGCGTAGCGGTTCGTTTCGGTATCGAGAAACGCATCCTGCGCGATCACGAGCTCGGCGGCCTGCAGCGCGGCGATCACGTTCTGGCGGTTCGGCACGGTCGCGACCGGGTTCGTGCAGATGATCCAGCACGCTTTCACGTCGCCGGCCTGCATCCGCGCGAACAGGTCGACGGTGCCGCCGCCCGCTTCCGCGCGCAGCGTGCCGTGCGGCACGCGCCACAGATCCTCGACGAACCGGCGGTCCGCTTCCGACAGCGTCGAACGCTGGCCCGGCAGCCCGGGCCCCATGTAGCCCATCTCGCGGCCGCCCATCGCATTGGGCTGGCCCGTCAGCGAGAACGGGCCGCTGCCGGGCCGGCAGATGCGGCCCGTCGCGAGATGCAGATTGCAGATCGCGTTCGTGTTCCAGACGCCATGCGTGCTCTGGTTGAGCCCCATCGTCCAGCAGCTCGTCCACTCCGGCGCGTCGCCGATCCACTGCGCGGCCGTGCGGATGTCGGCTTCCGCGAGGCCCGTGATCGCGGCGACGCGCTCGGGCGTGTAGTCCGCGAGAAACGCGGGCATCGCGTCCCAGCCTTCGGTGAATTCGGCGATGAACGCGCGATCGATGCGGCCGTTCGCGTGCAGCAGATGGAGCAGCCCGTTCATCAGCGCGAGGTCGGTGCCGGGCCGGATCTGCAGGAACAGATCGGCCTTGTCGGCGGTGCCCGTGCGGCGCGGATCGACGACGATCAGCTTCGCGCCGGCCTTCACGCGATCCATCATGCGCAGGAACAGGATCGGATGACAGTCGGCCATGTTCGCGCCGATCACGAAGAACAGGTTCGCGCGATCGAAGTCCTGGTACGAGCCCGGCGGGCCGTCCGCGCCGAGCGACTGCTTGTAGCCGGTGCTCGCGCTCGCCATGCAGAGCCGCGAATTCGACTCGATGTTGTTGGTGCGCACGAAGCCCTTCGCGAGCTTGTTCACGAGGTACTGCGCCTCGATCGACATCTGCCCCGATACGTAGAACGACAGCGCGTCCGGGCCGTGCGTGTCGAGCACCGCGCGCAGGCGGCGCGCGGTCTCCGCGATCGCGTCGCGCACCGGCAGCGGTACGTGATCTTCGTCGCGCGCGCGCCGCACGAATGCGCGGTCGAGCCGCCCGGAGCGGCGCAGCGGGACGTGCGCCGACGAGCCCTTCGTGCAAAGCCGCCCGAAGTTGGCCGGATGATCGGGGTCGCCCGAGACCTTGACGACCTCGCCGTCCTCGACGTGCAGCACCATCCCGCAGCCGACGCCGCAGTACGGGCACACGCTCTTCACGCTGGTGGCGGTCATGCGCGCTCCGCGATCGTCAGGCCGCGACCCACACGTAGCCGTCCTCGACGCGCGACGGATACGCATTGACCGACTGCTCGGGCGCCTCGACGCATTCGCCGGTGCGCAGGTCGAAGTGGTGCTTGTAGAGCGGCGAGGCGACCACCACGCGCTCGCCGAGGCTGCCGATCAGCCCGCGCGACATCACGGCCGCGCGCGAGACCGGATCGACGTTGTCGATCGCGTACACGCCGCCGTCGCCGTGCGCGACGTGGAAGACGGCGACCTGTTCGCCGTTGACGAGTGCGCAGACGCCGGTGTTCGGCACGATGTCGTCGAGTGCGCAGACGCGCGTCCAGGACTGCGGAAGACGATCGTTCATCGGACTCTCCTTGAAGATGACGGTGGCACGGATCAGACGGTTTCGGATTCGGCGACGCGCTCCGCCGCGACGACCGGGATCGCGACGCGCTTGCCGCCGACGCGTTCCTCGGGCGTGGCAGGCCGGATCTGGCCGCGCGTTTCGACGAACGCGATGGTCGTGTCCGGCGCATCGCTGTTGACGAAATGGCGGAAGCGGCGGCGCGTGTCGGGATCGTTGACGGCCTTCTTCCACTCGCACTCGTACGTGTCGACGACGTGCTGCATGTCGGCCTCGAGTTCGGCCGCGATGCCGAGCCGGTCGTGCACGACGACGTCGATCAGATAGTCGAGGCCGCCTTCGAGGTTGTCGCGCCACACGCTCGTGCGCTGCAGCCGGTCGGCGGTGCGCACGTAGAACATCAGGAAACGGTCGATATAGCGGATCAACGTGTCGCGATCGAGATCGGCGGCGAGCAGCTCCGCATGCCGCGGCTTCATCCCGCCGTTGCCGCAGACGTACAGGTTCCAGCCCTTCTCGGTCGCGATGATGCCGACGTCCTTGCCCTGCGCTTCCGCGCATTCGCGCGTGCAGCCCGACACGCCGAACTTGATCTTGTGCGGCGCGCGCAAGCCCTTGTAGCGGTTCTCGATGTCGATCGCGAGCCCGACCGAATCGTCGACGCCGTAGCGGCACCACGTCGAGCCGACGCACGACTTCACGGTGCGCACGGCCTTGCCGTACGCGTGCCCCGATTCGAAGCCGGCCGCGATCAGCTCTTCCCAGATCGACGGCAGCTGCTCGACGCGCGCGCCGAACAGATCGACGCGCTGGCCGCCGGTGATCTTCGTGTACAGCCCGTACTTCTTCGCGACCTGCCCGACCGCGATCAGCCCTTCGGGCGTGACTTCGCCGCCCGGCATGCGCGGCACGACCGAATACGTGCCGTCGCGCTGGATGTTCGCGAGGTAGTAGTCGTTCGAGTCCTGCAGCCCCGCGTGTTCCTTCTTCAGCACGAATTCGTTGAAGCACGACGCGAGAATGCCCGCGATCGCCGGCTTGCAGACGTCGCAGCCGAGCCCGCGGCCGTGCTTCGCGAGCAGTTCGTCGAAGGTTCGGATCCGCTCGACGCGCACCAGATGGAACAGCTCCTGCCGCGAATACGCAAAGTGCTCGCACAGATGGTTGTTGACCGCGAGCCCTTGCTTCTTCATCTCGGCCTTCATGATCTGCGTGACGAGCGGCACGCAGCCGCCGCACGAGGTGCCGGCGCCCGTGCACGACTTCAGCGCGCCGAGGGTCGTCGCGCCGTCGTTCACCGCCGCGCAGATCTGCGACTTCGACACGTTGTTGCACGAACAGATCTGCGCGCCCGCGGGCAGCGCGTCGACGCCGAGCGCGGGTTTCGCCGCGCCGTCCGACGACGGCAGGATCAGGAATTCGGGCTGCTCGGGCAGCTCGATGCGGTTCAGCATCATCTGCAGCAACGTGCCGTATTCGGTCGCGTCGCCCACCATCACGGCGCCGTGCAGGAACTTCCCGCAGTCGGACACGACGAGCTTCTTGTAGATCTGTCGACGCTCGTCCGCGTACTGATAGGTGCGGCTGCCGGCCGTCGTGCCGTGCGCGTCGCCGATGCTCGCGACGTCGACGCCCATCAGCTTCAGCTTCGTGCTCATGTCGGCGCCGGCAAACACGGCGGCTTCGTCGGTGCGGCCCGCGAGCTGTTTGGCGACCACGCGCGCCATGTCGTAGCCGGGCGCGACGAGCCCGTACACGGTGCCGTTCCAGGCCGCGCATTCGCCGATCGCGTAGATGTCGGCGTCGCTCGTGCGGCACGCGTCGTCGATCGCGACGCCGCCGCGCGGGCCGATCTCGAGCCCGCAGGCGCGCGCCAGTTCGTCGCGTGCACGGATGCCGGCCGAGAACACGATCATGTCGGTATCGAGATGCGTGCCGTCCGCGAACACCATGCGATGCGTGCCCTCCTCGCCGTCGACGATCTCGAGCGTGTTCTTGCCGGTATGGACCGTCACGCCGAGCGCTTCGATCTTCGCGCGCAGCATGCGGCCGCCGCCGTCGTCGACCTGCACGGCCATCAGCCGCGGCGCGAATTCGACGACGTGCGTATCGAGCCCCATGTCGCGCAGCGCTTTCGCGCATTCGAGGCCGAGCAGACCGCCGCCGACCACGACGCCGCGCTTCGCGCGCGCGCCGCACGCCTGCATCGCTTCGAGATCCTCGATCGTCCGGTACACGAAACAGTCCGCGCGATCGTGGCCCGGCACCGGCGGCACGAACGGGCGCGAGCCCGTCGCGAGCACGAGCTTGTCGTACGCGAGCGTGTCGCCCGACGCGAGCGTGACCGTGTGCGCGGCGCGGTCGATCGACACGACGCGCGCATTGAGCCGCAGGTCGAACTGCGGATGACGCGCGAAGAAGCCGGGCTCGACGAGCGAGAGGTCGTCCGCCGATTTGCCCGCAAAGAACTCGGACAGATGCACGCGATCGTACGCCGGACGCGGCTCCTCGGCGAGCACGGTGGCCTGCACCGCCGCCGTTTCGGCGGCGACGCATTCGAGGAGCTTGTGGCCGACCATCCCGTGGCCGATGACGATGAGTTTCATGATGGCGTTTCCTTCGATCGATCAGTTCGCGGCGTTCGCGGCAGCGAGTGCGCGGTCGCGCAGCTCGGCCTCGCGCGCCTTGTGTTCTTCGCTGAAGCGCACGGCCATCGCGCAGAGCGCCGTCGCGGTGACGGCGAGCCCGAGCAGGCTCAACGCGTGCTGCACGTCGCCGACGCCCTTCAGCAGGAAGCTCGCGGCGACCGCGCCCGCGTTGCCGCCGGCACCGACGATCCCGGCGACGCCGCCGAGCGCCTTGCGGTCGATGAACGGCACGAGCGCATAGGTCGCGCCGCACGCCATGTGCGTGAACAGGCCGAAGGTTAGCATCGCGACGAGCGCGATGCCGACGCTCTGGGCGTGCGAGAACCAGATCAGCCCGAGCCCTTCGCCGACGATCAGCGCACAGAGCAGCGTCGCCCGCACATCGAGGCTGCGGCGCGCGGCGACCTTGTCCGACAGCCAGCCGCCGAGTGCGCGCGCAAACAGCGCGAGCAGCCCGAACAGGCCGGCCGCGAGGCCCGCATCCTTCAGCGACAGATGGAAGTGATCGACGTAGTACAGCGCGGCGATGTTGTGGATGAACACCTCGACGCCGAAGCACGCGCCGTACGTGACGAACAGCATCCACACGCGATAGTTCGCGCACGCGGCGAAGAAGCTCGCCCAGCCGCCCTTCTTGCCGCTGTCGATCGTCACGCCCGCTTTGCGCAGCGCGATGAAGTCGCCCTGCGGGCAGTCCTGCGCATAGCGCCAGTACGCCCACGCCATCACGAGCATCGCGATGCCGGGCACGACGAGCGCGGCGCGCCATGCCGAATCGTCGCCGAGGCCGAGCATGAGGCCGGCCGCGACGAGCAGCGGCATCAACGCCTGCGTTGCGCCGGCGCCTGCGTTGCCCCAGCCGGCCGTCGTCGCGTTCGCGGTGCCGACGACGTTCGGCGCGAACATCACCGACGTGTGGTACTGCGTGATCACGAAGCCCGCGCCGATCGCGCCGATCCCGAGCCGGCAGATCAGAAACGACAGGTAGTCGTGCGTGAACGACACCGCGAACACCGGAATCGCGCCGAGCACGAGCAGGCCGACGTAGACGCGGCGCGGACCGAAGCGGTCGCACAGCGGGCCGACCAGCAGCCGCACCGCGATGGTCGCGGCGACGGCCGCGATGTTGATGTTCGCGACCTGTGCGGCGCTCAGATGGAATTCACGTGCGATCAGCGGCATCAACGGCGCGCACGCGAACCACGCGAAGAAGCAGACGAAGAACGCCATCCACGTCAGATGGAACGCGCGCATCGGCGCGGTGCGGAGGCTGAAGAGATCGATACGGGTAGCTTTGTCGGTCATGTCATCCGCCAAACGAAAAACGGCGTCCTGCGCACACGGTCTCGTCTGTCGAGAGCCGGTGCGTAGGACGCCGTTGCCCATGAAGCCCGTTGCCGGGCGCGTCGGTATTCGGTACTGCGAGCCGGATCGCCGTTGATCCGCCCGGACGCTGTTACGCAAGCGCCGTGCCAATGACGCGGCCAGCGCGCCGCAACGCCCGCCGCACAAGGCGCGCGCGGCATCGGACCATGCGCGCGGCGCCCGCGCGGACGACGCACGCCGACGCAGCGAGGCACAGATGTGGTGCGATGCAGCACTGAAGCCGTGCGACATCGCGGTGCGCGGCAGCCGCCAACGATGCACGTCGATGCGGCATCGCGTCGGCCCGCATCGCGCGGCCCTGCACGCGCACCGCGCGATTGCGCCGCGCATCGCGATGCGCGCGATACCGGTTGGCCCGGATATTGCTGAATCGAGAGCGGACATCGGCAACGACGCCGATGTGCAGTGTCGGAACGAGCGGCCCGTCGATGCGGACGGGCAAATCGGGACAACGGCGTCCGTTGCGTGCGCGGCATCGCCGGGTGCGGCCGTCATAGCGGCTGCCGACGCTGCCGCAATGACCGCGTTGAACGACCGCCCGCCCGGGCGGCGATGGAATACGACATGACGACTGGAAAAGTCACGCTGCTGGGCGCCGGGCCCGGCGATCTCGATCTCCTCACGCTGAAGGCCGTGAAAGCGCTGGCGGCCGCCGACGTGCTGCTGCTCGACGATCTCGTCGACGCGCGCATCGTCGAACTCGCGCCGCATGCACGCGTCGTGCGCGTGGGCAAACGCGGCGGCTGCCGCTCGACGCCGCAGGCGTTCATCGAGCGGCTGATGCGCCGCTACGCGCTGCGCGGCGCGCACGTCGTGCGCGTGAAAGGCGGCGATGCATTGCTGTTCGGCCGCGCCGGCGAAGAACTCGCGACGCTGCGCGCCGCCGCGATTCCGGTCGAGATCGTGAACGGCATCTCGTCGGGCTTCGCCGCTGCCGCGAGCCTCGGCGTGTCGCTGACGCACCGCGAGCATTGTCAGGGCGTCACGTTCGTGACCGCGCATCGGCAGGATCACGGCGAGCCCGACTGGGCGCAACTCGCGGCAACCGGCACGACGCTCGCGATCTATATGGGAATGAGCCGCATCGAGCGAATCGCCGCGGGCCTGCTCGCCGCATTGCCCGCATCGACGCCCGCCGCGGCCGTGCAGTGGGCCGGCACGCCCGCCGAACGGCGCTGGATCGGCACGCTCGGTGCGCTGGCCGACGGCGTCGAAGCGGCGCGGCTCGGCAGCCCCGCCGTGATTCTCGTCGGCGCGGCGATCGGCGAAGCGGGCGCGCTCGCGCTCGATGCCGATCGCGCCGCCGCCCTGTCGCGGGCCGCGTAGCATGCGCGGCGTCATCCCGCCTCTCGTCGAATCCCGCGTGCGGGCTGGCTGCGGCACGCGACGGCGATACGTCGTCGCGTGTCCGGTTCCGTCCGCCATCGATCCGCAACCGTTCCCGTTCGTGCAATGAGCTCGCCCGTTCTGTCCGGCCGCTTGCGCGTGCTGCTCGTTACCGACACCGACAAACCGATCGGCGAACTGCGCACGGCGCTCGCGCAGCGCGGCTACGACATGCTCGCCGACGTCGCGACGCCCGCGCGTCTGCCCGCCGCCGTCGAGGAGCAGCGCCCCGACGTCGTGATCATCGATACCGATTCGCCGTCGCGCGACACGCTTGAACAGCTCGCGGTCATGCACGCGACTGCGCCGCGTCCGGTCGTGATGTTCAGTCACGACGCCGATCAGGCGCTGATCCGCGCGGCCGTCGGCGCGGGTGTCAGCGCGTATCTCGTCGAAGGGCTGTCGGCCGAGCGGCTCGCGCCGATTCTCGAAGTCGCGCTCGCGCGCTTCTCGCACGACGATGCGCTGCGTCGCCGGCTCGCCGACGTCGAGCGCGAGCTCGCGGAGCGCAAGCTGATCGACCGCGCGAAGCGCCTGCTGATGGATCAGCGCAGGCTGTCCGAGCACGACGCATACGCGACGCTGCGCAAGCGCGCGATGGATCAGGGGCTGCGCATCGTCGACGTCGCGCGCCAACTGCTCGATGCGTCACCTTCGTCTTCCTCGTCATGAATACTTCGCCCCCCGCAGCGCCCGAACGCTGCCATCTCCGCATCGGCTTCGTCGCGCTCAGCGACGCGGCACCGTTGATCGTCGCGCAGCGCCTGAAGCTCGGCGCGGCGCACGGCCTCACGCTCGAACTGAGCCGCGAGCCGTCGTGGGCCGCCGTGCGCGACAAGCTGCTGAGCGGCGAGCTCGACGCCGCGCATGCGCTGTACGGGCTCGTCTGCGGGCTGCAGCTCGGCATCGGCGGCCCGCGGGCCGACATGGCCGCGCTGATGGTGCTGAACCGCAACGGTCAGGCCATCACGTTGTCGCGCCCGCTCGCCGATGCCTATCGCGCGCACGGCAGCGTGCGCGACGCGTTCGCGACGCTCGGCCGCAAGCCGCTGCTCGCGCAGACGTTCCCGACCGGCACGCACGCGATGTGGCTCAACGCGTGGCTCGCGTCGCACGACGTCGATCCGCTGCACGACGTGCGCAGCGTCGTGATTCCGCCGCCCGAGATGGTTGCCGCGCTCGCCGGCGGCGAACTCGACGGCTTTTGCGCGGGCGAGCCTTGGCATGCCGTGGCCGATGCCTGTGGCGCGGGCCGCACGGTCGCCGTCACCAGCGAGATCTGGCCCGACCATCCGGAGAAGGTGCTCGCGAGCCGGCGCGATTTCGTCGCGCTCTATCCGGCGACCTCGCGTGCGCTGATCCGCACGCTCGTCGACGCATGCGCCTGGCTCGACAGCGCCGCGCACCGCCGCGAAGCGGCCGACTGGCTCGCGTCGCCGGACGCGCTCGGCGTGCCGGCCCGGCTGATCGCACCGCGCCTGCTGGGCGACTACGGGGCGGGGCCGTTCGCGCAGCCGCCGCTGCCGATCCGCTTCCACGACGGCGGCGCGGTCAACCGGCCCGATCCGCGCGACGGCCGCTGGTTCCTCGCGCAATACCGGCGCTGGGGCATGCTCGACGGGCCGCACGACGACGCGGGCATCGCCGCGGCGATCGCGCAGACCGCGTTGTATGATGCTGCGGTCGCCGAACGCGGCATGACCGGCGCGTGATAGGCCGAATGCGCCGAATGCGCCGAACGGGCTGAACGCGCTGCGACGCGCGCCGGCAAGCCGGCATGGGCGCGCGGCCTCTCGGGCGCCGTCGCCGATATGCACGCCCGCCACGTGCGGCACGCGCCGCCGCCGTTCGGGACGACGCCGTACCGCCCGCTCCGTCCCCCGATCCGAACCGATGCCGAAACGATCGCGCACGCCGCTCGACGTGCTGCTCACCGAAATCCGCGCCTGCCGCGCCTGCGAAGCCGACCTGCCGCTCGGCCCGCGCCCCGTCGTGCGCGCGCACCGCGATGCACGCATTCTGATCGTCGGCCAGGCGCCCGGCGCACGCGTGCATGCGAGCGGCATTCCTTGGGACGACGCAAGCGGCAAGCGGCTGCGCGACTGGCTCGACGTCGACGCCGACACGTTCTACGACGACACGCGCTTCGCGATCGTGCCGATGGGCTTCTGCTACCCCGGCCGCGGCGCGAGCGGCGACAATCCGCCACGCGCCGAATGCGCGCCGCTGTGGCTCGAGCGGCTGCTCGCGGAGCTGCCGTCGATCCGGCTGACGCTGCTGATCGGCCAGTACGCGCAGCGGCATTTCCTGCGCGACACGCGCAAGCCGACGCTGACCGACACCGTCGCCGCATGGCGCGATTACGGCCCCGACGTGCTGCCGCTGCCGCATCCTTCGCCGCGCAATCAGGCCTGGTTCAAGCATCATCCGTGGTTCGACGCCGAAGTCGTGCCGGAGCTGCGGCGGCGCGTCGCGCCGCTCGTCGCGGGCTGAGCGCGGGCCGCGCCGATTCCGGCCGCGCGCCGTTCGCTGTACCATCGCGGCTCCACAGCGTCACGAACCGCAGAATCCGTCATGTCCTCCCCCGCCCCGCCGCGCCTGTACGGGATGCCCGAACGCAGCGACCGGCTCGATTTCTACATCCGCGATCAGGCGTCGCGGCAGGCGATCACCGAGCCGCACCGGCACGCGTATTTCCAGATCCAGTTCAATCTCGGCGGCGACACCGAGCAGCGGATCGGCGGCGTCACGCGGCCGTTTCCGCGCGGCGCGCTCGCGTTCGTGCTGCCGTATCGCGAGCATCTGATTCCGCATCCGGAAGGCGCCCACTTCATCGTGATCAACTTCAGCCAGGCGTTCCTGCGCGCGGATCTCGACGTCGACCCGCTCGATCTCGAGGACGTGCCCGCGCACCGCTTTCCCGAGCTGACGCCGTTCCGCTTCCAGGAGCATCTCGACTTCATCCTGACCGGCGACACGTTCGACGAGGCGCGCCGCCTCGCGTTGTGCATGATCGACGCGGACCGTGCGCGCACGTTCGGCTCGACGACGCTGCTGCGCGGCTACCTGCTGCAGCTGATCGGCCTCGTCTGCACGCAGTACGCCGGTGCGCTCGACAAGCTCGCGCAGCGCGGCGCACAGCGCGCGGGCCGGCGCGATGCGCTCGCGCGCGTGCTGCGCCACGTGCGCGCGAACCTGACGCGCGAGGATCTGACGCTCGCGGCGACCGCGGAAGCGGCGTTCCTGTCGCCGAACTACCTCGCGCATCTGATCCGCAAGGAAACCGGCAGCACGTTTACCGATCTCGTGACCGAACGCCGGATCGCGCTCGCGCAGTCGCTGCTGGCGCATACGAGCCGACGCATTGCCGACATCGCGCGCTCGGTCGGGTTTCGCGACGAAGGCTATTTCGCGCGGCGGTTTCGCGCGCGTGTCGGGGTGTCGCCGAAGGCGTATCGTGACGCGAACGCGGCGCTGCCGGTTGACGATGACGCGTGAGTGGACGACGCGTGAGCGGTGCGGGGTTGACGGGGGCGGTCGGCGGGTGGCGGCGCGTCTCGGACGGCGGGCGGCCGATCGGTGCGGTTGCCGCGCGTTGCGTGCTGTTCGGCGATTTTGATCTTCTGACTTGCGCCTTTCGTCGGTCGCCGCCCGCCGGTCACCATTCGTCTGCCGCTTTCCCGCCTTTCGCCTTTCGCCTTTCGCCTTTCGCCTTTCGCCTTTGGCCTTCCGCCGCCCGCTTTCCGCTTCCTCGTTTCCGCTCCCCGCCCTGCGCGCGTAGTTTTGTCCCGGTAAACCGCAAATGCGTCGCATCCGGTCGCGCGCGGCTCGGGTATCGTTCAGGCATGCCGGCCCGCGCGTCGCGCGCGCCGCTGTCCGTCTTTCTGTCGAACGAGGCCATCCGATGTCCGAAACCGTCATCGACGCTCCCGAGCGTCCTTCCGTCGAAGTCGATCAGTCGTCCGCACGCTTTCCGCTGCGCCGCGTATTCTGCGTCGGCCGCAACTATGCGGATCACGCGCGCGAAATGGGCGCCGATCCCGACCGCGAACCGCCGTTCTTTTTCATGAAGCCCGCCGACGCGATCGTGCCCGCGCGCGGCACGGTGCCGTATCCGCCGCTGACGCAGGACCTGCATCACGAGATCGAGCTGGTCGTCGCGATCGGTACCGGCGGCCAGTCGATCGACCCCGCGAACGCGCTGTCGCACGTGTGGGGCTACGGCGTCGGCGTGGACCTGACGCGCCGCGACCTGCAGGCCGAAGCGAAGAAGCTGAGCCGGCCGTGGGACTGGGCGAAAGGCTTCGACGCGTCGGGCCCCGTGACTGCATTGCGCCCCGCATCGGCGATCGGTCATCCGGCGACCGGCCGAATCTGGCTCGAGGTGAACGGCGACACGCGCCAGCAAGGCGATCTCGCCGACATGATCTGGGGCATCCCGGACGTGATTGCCTATGTGTCGCGCTCGGTCGAGCTGAAGGCCGGCGACCTGATCTTCACCGGCACGCCGGCCGGCGTCGGCGCGCTGCAGCCCGGCGATCGCGTGACGGGCGGCGTCGACGGCGTCGCGACATTCGAGTTCACGGTCGGCGTGAAGCCTTAAGTGCTGTGCTCGCACGTTGCCGATGCGAATCGGTTGC
The DNA here is from genome assembly GCF_052683555.1 of Burkholderia sp. BC1. Lineage (NCBI taxonomy): Bacteria > Pseudomonadati > Pseudomonadota > Betaproteobacteria > Burkholderiales > Burkholderiaceae > Burkholderia > Burkholderia sp. BC1. The sequence goes on along the minus strand of NZ_JBQYLP010000007.1, from coordinate 36,095 downwards.
GTGCGCAACGATCTTGCCGCGGCATGTGCGCAGCCGATTGCGGCGCATGCCGCGGTACCCTTTCGGACGGGTTTCGAGTACGGCGCGATTGCGTTCGCGCTGGCTGTGTCGCGCACATCGAATGCGCGCACGCACGCCGCGGACGACGACGCCGAAGCAACAACCGCATGCGGGCGTCTTTCGCGCCCTTGACGCACCTCACGTGGAAATCGGCGAGCGTCGTCACCTGCCGAGCGGTGTCACTTCGCCGCAATCGCGCCCGCGCCCGCCGCGTCAAGCGCACCCGACGACCGCGCGCAGCACGCGGCATAAGCACCGCCGAAGCAACAACCGCAGGCAACAGTGTCTTTCGCGCCCTTGACGCACCTCACGCGGAAATCGGCGAGCGACGCAACTTGCTGAGCAGCGTCACTCCGCCGCGATCGCATCTGCGCCGGCCGCGTCGCGCGCATCGAACGACCGCACACAGCACGCGGCGGCCAGCGCCGCCGCCGCGGACAACAGCATCATCGCAAGCGGTGCATAGCCGGCATTGCGCGACGTCACGACCGCGCTCGTCAGCGACGACAGCGCAGCGCCGCCCGCGATCGTCATCGCGCCGGCAAGCCCGGACGCGCTCCCGGCCAGCTCCGGTCGCACCGACAGGGCGCCCGCATGCGCGCCGGGATTCGTGAACCCGTTGCCGAGCCCGACCAGCACGCACGGCCGGAACCACGCAGCCGCATGCGTTGCGCCGCCGACCTGGAGCGCCAGGGCGATCAGCGGCCCCGCGCAGGCGACGATGCGGCCATACAGAATCGTCGTCGCGAGCGGATAGCGATGCGCGACGCGGCCCGCGAGAAAGCTGCCGCATACGAAACCGGCCGTGATCGTCCCCATGCAGACGCCGAGTTCGGCCGGCGCGATCGCGAACACCGCGCGGGCCGCAAGCGGCGCGCCGGCGAGGAACGCGTAGAACGTACCGGTCGAAAACGCCATGCAGAGCGCGTACGCCCAGAAGCGGCGCGCGCGGAGCAGCGCCGGATACGCGCGGAACTGGCGGGCGAGCGTCGGCGACCGGTGCGTATGGGTTTCGGCGAAATCGGACGCGCACCAGGCGAACAATGCGACGCCGACGGCGCCGAGTAGCCAGAAGTTCGCGCGCCAGCCGGCCGCCTGTTCGAGCGCGCCGCCGAGCGTCGGGCCGATCATCGGCGCGAACGCGGCCGCCATCGCCGCATAACCGATCCGGCTCGCCGCGCGGCTGCCGCCGGCGGCGTCGCGGATCGTCGCCATCGAGACCGGATACACCGACGTGATCGCGGCCTGCATCAACCGGCACGCGAGAAACGTGCGGATGTCGGTCGCCAGCGCGCAGCCGATTGCGCCGAGCGTGAACACGCCGACGCTCGTCAGCACGATCGGGCGCCGCCCGAAGCGGTCCGATAGCGGCCCCATCAGCAATTCGAGCGATGCGGCGAGTGCCGCGTAGCCGCCGATCGCGAGCCCGACGAGCGCATAGTCCGCACGCAGGTCGCGCGCGATGGCCGGCAGCGACGGCAGGAACAGGCTCAGCGGCAGCACCGAGAACGCACACAGCAGCATCAGCGTCGCGCGCGCGGGCGCGCCGCTGGCCGGACCGTTCGACCGATTCGATTGCAAGCGAATGCCCTCCGCGCACGCGCGCGAGGCCGTGCGCAAACACGTGAAAATCCCGATCGAATCGGGAAGACGGGGATGTGGCGGACACAGAGCCGCGATCGGCGGGTGCGTGCGCGGGAAGCGGCAGTCGAACGGGTCGCGCAGGCCGGATCGGCGCTGCGCGACGCTGCGCGCGATGATGGTAGACAGGCGCGGCGGCCCCCGTCAACGCGCTATCGCACGCGCACCGACACGAACCTGCGTGCGTGGTTGCGCTGGATCAGCACCGCGATGACATCGCCGCCGTTCGCCTCGAGCGCCGGCACGTCGGCCGGCGATTCGAGCAGCGTGTCGTTCAGCTCCAGCACGACGTCGCCCGGCTCGATGCCCGCACGCGCCGCCGGGCCGCGCACCGCGTCCACCATCATGCCGACGGGCAAGCCGGTCGACCGCCGTTCGTCGTCGGTCAGCGGATGCATCGTCAGCCCGAGGCGGTCGCCGTGCTGCGGCGGCCGCGCGGCGGTACGCGTGACGGTCGCGGTCCCGACCGGCGCGGCGGCCGTGTGCATGGCCGGTGCCGCGCGCGTGGCGGTTGCCGCGGGAACGACGTCGTCGCCGTCCTCGCCCGCTGTACCGGCTGCGCGCAACGCGGGCGCGCCGGCGTCGGTCGCGCCCGAGCCGGCAGAGCCAAGGCCAGCCGCGCCTACGCCGGCCGCTCCTATGCCGGCCGCGCCTAAGCCGGCCGCGCCTGAACCGGCCACGCCGGCGGCGGCCGAGCGCGTCGTACTTGAGCTAGCGGCGCCTGCGCCAGCCGCGCGTGAGCCCGCTGCAATCGAGCGGCTCGTACTTGAGCCGGCTGAACCTGCCCCGGCCGCGCCCGAGCCGGCGGCGACCGGGCGGGTCGTACTCGAGCCCGCTGCGCCCGCCCCGGCTGCGACCGAGCGCGTCGTACCAGAGCTGGCGACGCCCGAGCCGGCCGCACCTGAGCCGGCCGCGCCTGAGCCGGCCGCGCCTGAGTGCGTCCCGCTTGAGCGGGCCGCACTTGAGCCGGCCCCCAGATCAGCCGCATTCGATCCAACGACGCGTGATCCGACCGTACCCGCGCCGGCGCCAGCCGCGCCGACCGCGCCTGAACCGGCCGCACGCAAATTGGTCGCAGCTGCCCCGGCCGCCCCCGCTCCGGCCGTGCGCGAGCCGGCCATACCCAAGCCATTCGCACCCACGCCCGCCGCCCCGCTCTCGTCCTCGCCACCGCTCGCACCGGCGACACCGCTCGTCCCATCGGCGCCGACCGCATTCGCGCCCGCGTCGCCGTTGACCGCGACCGTCAGCACGACCGGCGCGCGATTGCGAATCAGCCGCATCGGTGCCTGCTCGCCCGGCGCCAGCGTCGCCGCGAGGTCCTTCAGTTCGGCCGCGCCCGCGACCGGTCGATCGCCGAACTGCACGATTACGTCGCCCGCGCGCACGCCCGCCACCGCGGCCGGCGAACCGGCCTCGACGCCGTCGACGAGCGCACCCGACGCGCGCGGCAGCCCGAGCGCCGCGGCCAGCCCCGCGCCGACGTCCTGCACATCGAGGCCGAGCGCATTGGCGCCCGACCCGCGCGCCGCCTGCGCGGGCGGCTGCAGTTGGTCACGCAGCTTCGCGCCGAGCGCGATCGGAATCGCGAACGTGAGGCTCGCGTAGCGATCCGCGCCCGTATAGACCTGCATCGCGATACCGACCACGTTGCCCGCGCGATCGAACACCGGGCCGCCGGAGTTGTCGGGATTCACCGCGATGTCGGTCTGCAGGAACGGGAACGCGCTGCCGTCCGGGAGCCGCCGCGGCGTCGCGCTGACGATGCCGGCCGTGACCGTGTTGCCCGCGCCGTCCGGCGCGCCGATCGTCATCACGGGCTCGCCGGCACGCACGCGCGTCGCGTCGGCAATCGGCACGTAAGGCAGCCGTGCACCGTCGATCCGCAGCACCGCGACGTCGCTCTGCGGATCGTCCGCCACCACGGTCGCGTGGAATTCGCGGCCATTGGCGAGCCGGACCGTCGCATCGGTCGCGTCGCCGATCACGTGGGCGGACGTGAGGATCGCGCCATCGGGGCTGACGATGAAGCCCGAGCCGCTACCGGTGATCGCGCGCGGCGACGTATCGGGCGCCGGCGGTTGCGGGCCCTGCGCGCGCGGCGGCGCACCGCGTCGGAAGAATGCGGCGAGCGGATCGTCGGGATCGAGAATGGCGAACGTCGGCTCGCCGGTCTGCGGATCGAACGCGCTCGTGCGGATCGTGACGACCGCCGCGCCGTAGCGGTCGACGATCGCCGGAAAACCGTCCGATGCGACGTCGGACGCGGCGGGCGGCCCGCTGCCGTTGTCGAGAGGCAGTGCGACCGTCGCCGCGACGGCGGTCGGCGATGGCGAGGCAACGGCGAGCGCGAGCGCGCTCAGCGCGGCGTGAAGGACGGCGCGTGCAAGCGTCTGGCGAACCACGGTGCACCTCCCCCGGGGCAGTCGCGGCAACGCGCTGCGCGACACGCGCAGACACCCGACAAGCACCGGTACACGCCTTCATTTATACCTCACGCGCGTCGGTCGGGCAGCCGGACGCAACCCGTACGCCGGCACCCGCGTCGCGTCGCAAAACCGCAATGGCATTCGTTCCGGACAAAGTCGGCGGTTCGTCAATCCGAACATTCACCGCACACGGTGCACGACCACGACGCGAGGCGCAGATGACGCGCCAGCACTCATTCGGGCCACGCGGTCGCGCGGCGATCGAGCGCGTCGCGCACCGCACGCGCGAGATCGTCGAGCGCATAAGGCTTGCCGATCAGCGCGACGCCTTCGTCGAGCTTGCCGTCATGGAAGATGATGTCGCGCGTATAGCCGGACGCGAACAGCACGCCGGCGTGGTACGGCGGCGCGCTCGCGATCCGCGCGAGTTCGCTGCTGCGCACGGCGCCCGGCATCACGACGTCGGTAAACAGCAGATCGAAGCGCTGCCCGCTCTGGATCAGGCGCAGCGCCGCATCGCCGTCCTGCGCAGACAGCACCTTGTAGCCGAGCCGCGCGAGCATCTCGATCGCCGCGAGCCGCACGTCGCAATTGTCCTCGACGACGAGGATCGTCTCGCCGCCGCGCGTGGCCGGCGCGGTCGCGGGCTTCCCCGGTTCGCGCTCCGTATCGAGACAGCGCGGAAAGTAGAGATCGACGGTCGTACCCTCGCCTTCGGCGCTGCTGATATGGACGCAGCCGGCGCTCTGCGAGACGAACCCGTGCACCATGCTGAGCCCGAGACCGGTGCCCTGTCCTTCCGCCTTCGTCGTGAAAAACGGTTCGAACGCGCGCAGCTTCACGCGCTCGGGCATGCCGTGACCGTCGTCGGCGACCGACAGCCGCACGTAGTCGCCGGCCGGCACGCCGGCCTGCGCCGCGCGTCGGTCGCTCGACGCGTCGACGGCCGTCACGGCGATCCGGATCGTGCCGCGCTCGTCGATCGCGTCGCGCGCATTGATCACGAGATTCAGCAGCGCGCTTTCGAGTTCGTTCGGATCCGCATAGATGTGCCAGCCGGCGTACGCATCCTCGATCGACAGCTCGATCGACGCCGGCAACGTACGCCGCAGCATCTCGGCCGTCGCTTCGACGAGCCGCATCGGATTGAGCACGGTCGGCACGAGCGGCTGCCGGCGCGCGAACGCGAGCAGTTGCGACGCGAGCTTCGCGCCGCGCGACACCGCATTGCTCGCGACGGCGACGCGCCGTTCGAGCTCCGCGTTACCCTGCGTCATCAGCTGAATCAGCTGCAGGTTCGCCGCGATCACCTGCAGCACGTTGTTGAAGTCGTGCGCGACGCCGCCGGTCAGGCTGCCGATCGCCTCGAGCTTCTGCGCCTGCCGCAGTTGCGCTTCCATCGCGACGCGCGCCGCGACTTCTTCGGCGACCCGCTGCTCGAGCGTCTGCGTGAGCTGCATCAGCGCGTATTCGGCCTCGTGGCGCCGCGCCTCCGCAACGACCTTCGCAGTCGTCTCGAACACGATCGCGATGACGCCTGCCGGCTGCCCGTCGTCGTCGAATACGGGGCTGTAGCCGAGGTCCATCCAGACGTCCTCGGGGCGGCCCTGGCGGTACAGCACGAGCTGCTTGTCGCGATAGGTCAGCGTGCCGCCGGCGAGACAGGTGTCGACCACGTGCCGGTTGAACGACGCGACCTCCGGCCAGCCGACCTCGACCGGCTTGCCGAGCAGGAATGGATGGCGCCCGCCGGCAAACGACGCATAGGCGTCGTTGTAGAGCATCGTGCCTTCGCGGCCCCAGAGGATGACCAGCGGCGACGGCGACGCGAGCACGAGCCGCACCGCGGCGGCAAGGCTCGGCGGCCACGTCGAACGCGGCCCGAGCGGCGTGTCGCTCCAGTCGAACGTCGCGACACGACGCGCCATCTCGCCGCCACCCCACTCCGGACTGCCGCTCACCGACAGTGCAAACTCCGACTCGACAGAAATTTCGCTCATACGGTAACGCTCACGCGATCTGGAAACTTTTGCACGAACCAACGTCGATCCGTTGCCCGCCGGCCGCTTCGGCGGCCTGTCCCGCCTGCATCGGCGCAAGGGCTGCAGCGTGTAGCAAACGTCGTTCCCGCGACGCTTCCGTCGCTCGATCTTCGCCGTCCTCGATGCGGACGGGCCGCCGAACGGGACGGCCCGCGATTTTTTTGCCGAGTGTATACGCGGCGCGTCGAGCGTGTAACCGCATTGCCGGCGCTCCGGATGGGCGCACGCACCTCACCCCGCGCGCGCCGCGCGTCACGCGCCGCCGATCCGCTTCGCGATCGCGGACAGCGTGCGCAGCATCGGCGCGAACGCATCGGCCGACGTATTGCCGAAGCCGAGCACGAGCCCGTTGCGCGACGATTTTGCGTGCATCGAGAACGCGGACAGCGCAAACGGCCCGATGCCGTGCGCGCGCGCCGCGTCGACGATCGCGCGGTCGCGATAGCCTGCCGGCAGTTGCAGCGCGAGATGCAGCCCGCACGGCCCGCCTTCGACGCGATGTTCGATGCTGAGGCTGTCGTCGAGCGCCGCGAGCAGCGCGCGGCGCCGATCGCGATAAAGCCGGCGCATGCGGCCGAGATGCCGGCCGTATTCGCCGGTCTCGATGAAATCGGCGAGCGCGATCTGCACGTGACGCGTGCCGCCGCGCAGCATCTCCGGCAGCGCCGGCCGCACGGCGGCGAGCAATGCGTCGGGCAGCACGAGGAAGCCGATCCGCAATGCCGGAAACATCGTCTTGCTGAACGAGCCGAGATAGACGACCGGCGAATCGGCCGCGAGCCCGTGCATCGCGCCGATCGGCTCGCCGGTATGGCGGAACTCGCTGTCGTAGTCGTCCTCGACGATCCAGGCGCGATGCCGGCGCGCGGCGTCGATCAGCGCGAGCCGCCGCGAAATCGACAGCACCGCGCCGGTCGGGAACTGGTTCGACGGCGTCGTATAGACGACGCGCGGCGTCCGCTCGCGCCAGTCCGCCTCGGTCGCGCGCAGCCCTTCGGCATCGACCGGCATCGGCACGACGTCGAGGTTGGCCGCCTGCATCGCGGTGCGCGCGCCGCGATAGCCGGGATCCTCGACCCACACCGTATCGTCGGGATTCGTCAGCAGCTGCGCGCACAGCGCGATCGCGCCCTGCGCGCCTTCGGTGATCACGATCTGCTCGGGATCGCAGCGCACGCCGCGCGTCACCGCGAGATGGCGCGCGATCGACTCGCGCAGCGCGGGCTCGCCGAGCGGATCGCCGTAGGCGAGCAGGTCGCGGCCCGTGCGGCGCAGCGCGCGGTCGATCGCGTGCCGCCACGCGTCGATCGGGAAATGCGACAGCGCCGGCACGCCGGGCCGGAAGCCGTGCGTGTCGTCGCTGTCGCCGACGCTCGGCCGAATCCGCTCGAGGCGCTGCGCAACCGCGGACGGCGCCGTTCGCCGGCGCGGCGCCGCCGGCCGCGACAGCCCGACCACGCGCGTGCCGCGACGATCCGACTGCAGAAAACCCTCCGCGACGAGCTGCTCGTACACGGCCGCGGTCGTGTTGCGCGACACGCCGAGCAGATCGGCGAGCGCACGCGTGCCCGGCAAGCGCGTGCCGGCCGGCATCGCGCCGCCGAGAATCGCGCCGCGCACGCGCTGCAGCAGTTGCCGCTGCAACGAAGGCGCGCCCGGCGCACGGGACAGCGGCGCATCGAGCGGCACCGGCGGAGCGGAATCGAGAGGCGGAACGGTCGTCATCGGAGCGGGCGAAGGCAAGCGATCGGGCGCCACATGCGTGGCACCATAAATTCGGCGATGTCTGGCACTTCTCATGGTACCTCGACGCGACTACGATCGTCTGCACGCCGGCATGTCGCCGGCCGCCAACCGACGCGAGACCGACCTTGCCCACCCTGACGAACGCCTATCGACAGCCCATCGGCCAACCGCTTCCCGACTGGTCCGCGCGCCCGCGCCCGGAGCGCATCGTGCTCGAGGGACGCTACTGCCGTCTCGAACCGCTCGACGCCGACCGCCATGCGGCCGATCTGTACACCGCCTATGCGCAGGCGCCGGACGGCAGCGACTGGACCTATCTCGCACACGGCCCGTACGACGACGAAGCGAGCTACCGCGAGTACGCACGCGGCGCGGCGGCGAGCGCCGATCCGCTGCACTACACGGTGATCGACCGCGCGACGAACCGCGCGGTCGGCACGCTCGCGCTGATGCGCATCGATCCGGCGAACGGCGTGATCGAGGTCGGCTCGGTGACGTTTTCGCCGCTGCTCAAGCGCACGCCGGCGTCGACCGAAGCGCAGTACCTGTTGATGAAGTACGCGTTCGACACGCTCGGCTACCGGCGCTACGAATGGAAGTGCGACGACCTGAACGCACCGTCGCGCAAGGCGGCCGTCCGGCTCGGCTTCCGCTACGAAGGGACGTTCCGGCAGGCGATCGTCTACAAGGGCCGCAATCGCGACACCGCGTGGTATTCGATCGTCGACGGCGACTGGCCGGCCGTCGCGGCCGCGTTCGACGCCTGGCTGTCGCCGGACAATTGCGACGCGCATGGCAGCCAGCGCCAGTCGCTGAGCGCGATCCGCGCCGCGCAGGCGAACGCGCGCGTTGCCGCGGGCCGCGCGAACGAGGCGACGCGCGTCACGGTGCGGCCGCTCGTCGCCGCCGACGAAGCGGCATGGCGTCCGCTGTGGCAGGGTTATCAGGCGTTCTACGAGACCGCGCTCAGCGATGCGGTATTCGCGACCACGTGGGCGCGGCTGATGGATCCGGACGAGCCGATGTTCGTGCTCGGCGCGTTCGACGCGTCGGGCGCGCTGATCGGCATCGTGCATGCGATCTACCACCGGTCGTGCTGGACCGAAGCGCCGTATTGCTATCTGCAGGACCTGTTCACCGCACCCGACGCACGCGGACAAGGCGCCGGCGCCGCGCTGATCGAGGCCGTGTACGAACGCGCGCGCCGCGACGGCGCGAGCCGCGTGTACTGGCTCACGCACGAGACGAACACCACCGCACGCGCGCTGTACGACCGGCTCGCGAACAACGCGGGGTTCATCCAGTACCGCAAGGACCTGAAGTAATCGCGCAAAAGGACTGAAGCAACGCGATGGCCGCGCCGCAACGCGCGGCATTGCGTTCAGCCGAACGCGTCGGCCGGCTCGTCCGCGGGCGCGTTCGCGTCCACGCGTGCCGTGTCGCGCGGCACCGACGCCGGGCAGATCATCTCGTCGCCGTTCGCCGGCACCGGGCGGCGCACCGGCCGGAACACCGGCTCGCCCGGCGCGATCGGTCGCCCCGAGATCGCGCAACGGCCCGGCTGCACCGCGGTTCGCAGCCGCCAGCGCTGCTCGCCGTAATGACAGCGGCCGCTCTCGACCCAGCGCACGAGCAGGCTGTCGTCGTCCGCTTCGAGCACCGCGACGAACAGTTGCGCGCGCAACGGAGAGGCGATCGCGCCCGCGTGCTCGCCGGCGTCCGCGTGCGGCGACAAGACGGGCGGCGCGGCGGCGGCATCCGGCGCCGCTGCGCGGATCGGTCGTTCGATGCGGTTCGACATGCTTGATGCAACTCCGTGAAAGCGTGAATCGGATCGACGCTCAGCGCCGTGCGGCCGGTTCGCGCAACAATGACAGGCCGAGCGCCGCACCGACGAAGGCGGCGGCGATCATCAGCGCGATCCCGCCCGACCAGCCGAGCGCGCCGACGATCGTGCCGATCGCGAGCGGCCCGATCACCTGGCCGAGATAGTTGCCCTGCACGACCCATCCGATGCCGAGCGGCGCAAGCGACGGCGACGGCACGGACATCGGCGCGCACGCGAGAATCGTCGCGGGCAGCAAACCGGCGATCGCGGAAAACGCGAAGCCAAGCGCGACCGCGACCGGCGCGGGCGTTGCCGCCGCGAACAGTCCGGCGCCGGCCGCGCCGATCGCCACCGACGTCGCGGCCATCACGATGCCCGGACGCGCGCCGCGCGCGAGAAGCCAGCCGGCCGTGAGATTGCCGATCACGCACGATGCGACGATCGCGGCCGCGATCAGTCCCGCCGCACCGACCGATACGCCGAGACGCTGCATCAGGAACACCGGCAAGAACGTCATCGCCGCGAAGAACTGCACGTTGTATGTCGCGAAGGCGAGCGCGAGCAGCGTCGTCGCGCGCGATGCGACCACGTCGCGCAGCGCGGCGCCGACGCGCGGCGCGTTCGCATGCGCGCCGTCCGGCGCGTCGGCGGACGTCGTCATCGGCAGCGCGGCAGCCGCGGCGAACGTCAGCACCGCGGCGCCGACCCAGCCGCTGCGCCAGCCGCCGAGCAGCGGGCCGACCACCATCGACAGTGCGATGCCGGCCGGCATGAACGTGCTCCACAGGCCGAACACGACCGTGCGCGACGCGGGCGGCGTCACGCGGTTCAGCACGGCCGGCGCCGCGACGACGACGATCACGAAGCCGACGCCTTCGGCGACGCGCGTGGCGAGCAGCACCGCGAAGCTGTCCGCGGCCGCGCCGGCGACGCTGGCGACGCCGAGCGCGACGAGTCCCGCGATCAGCAGCCGGCGATCGCCCCAGCGCCGCACGAGCAGCCCGGCCGCGATCCCGCCGAATACGCCGACGAACGGAAAGACCGACATGATGGCGCTCAGCGACGCGAGCGAGCCGCCGAACTGTTGCTGGAGCGACGGCAGCGCGATCGTCGCCTTGCCGACGTGCAGCGCCGACACGATGCTCGCGAGCACGACGTTGACGACGGCCGCGCGATAGCCGCGCGACGGCGAGGCCGCGGCCGGCGCCGTGACAGACGATTCGGTCATCTGCGATCTCCGTGGTGGGCGGTCGCGCGCATCGGCGTATCCGTTGCGGGCGCGAGCGAACCGGCGCCCATCATACAAATTGAAGTTCACTTCAAGTAAAGGGGTGCGGCGCGCAACGATGCGTTTCGCGGATCGAGGGAATCGGCGTAATCGGTGCAATCACCGCGTATTGCTGCGATGCAGGCCACGCGTACGCGTCCTGCGCGACGAAGAATGCGCAATCGACCGCGCGCTCTCGGCGACGGCACGCCACAGTCGAAGCCCGTCCGTCTCGCAAACCGTCTCAATCGGCTGAGACGAACGTCCCAGCGTCTCACCTGCAGCCCGATGCGCACATGCAGCACCGCGCGTCGGCGCGCTCGCATGACGCCTTGGCCGGCGCGGCTGCGCACGATGGTGCGCCGCCCATCGCCTGCCCCGCGCGGCGCCCGCACGCCGGCGACCACACGCTGGCCCCGTTCCTGCATGCGCTGCGTCCCGCGATCGCACAGCGCGCCGCGGTGCCGCGCATCGCGGCACGACGACAGACAAACCCACGGAGACGACAACATGAGTACAGCCGCATCGAGTTCCGCCCGCAGCATGAAGGCCGCCGTGTGGCGCGGCCGCCGCGACATCCGAGTCGAAGAGGTTCCCGTACCGGAGCGGCCGCCGGCCGGCTGGGTGAAGATCCGCGTGCACTGGTGCGGCATCTGCGGCTCGGACCTGCACGAATACGTCGCCGGCCCCGTATTCATTCCGGTCGACGCGCCGCACCCGCTGACGGGCCTCAAAGGCCAGTGCATCCTCGGTCACGAGTTCAGCGGCGAGATCGCCGAGCTCGGCGACGGTGTGACGGGCTTCGCGATCGGCGACCGCGTGACGGCCGACGCCTGCCAGCATTGCGGCACCTGCTGGTACTGCACGCACGGGCTCTACAACATCTGCGAAAACCTCGCGTTCACCGGACTGATGAACAACGGCGCGTTCGCGGAATACGTCAACGTGCCGGCCGAACTGCTGTACCGGCTGCCCGACGGCTTCCCGACCGAAGCCGGCGCGCTGATCGAGCCGCTCGCGGTCGGGCTGCACGCGGTGAAGAAGGCCGGCAGCATCGTCGGGCAGACCGTCGTCGTGGTCGGCGCGGGCACGATCGGGCTGTGCACGATCATGTGCGCGAAGGCCGCCGGCGCGGGCCGCGTGATCGCGCTCGAGATGTCCGACGCGCGCAAGGCGAAGGCGCTCGAAGTCGGCGCGAGCGTCGTCATCGATCCGAAGACGTCGGACGCGATCGCCGAGGTGAAGGCGCTGACGGGCGGCTACGGCGCCGACGTGTCGTTCGAATGCATCGGCCACACGACGACGGCGAAGCTCGCGATCGACGTGATCCGCAAGGCCGGCAAGTCGGTGATGGTCGGGATCTTCGAAGAGCCGGCGCCGTTCAACTTCTTCGACATCGTGTCGACCGAGAAGGAAGTGATCGGCTCGCTGGCGTACAACGGCGAGTTCGCGGACGTGATCCGCTTCATCGCGGACGGCCGGATCGACGTGCAGCCGCTGATCACCGGCCGCATCGCGCTCGGCGACATCGTCGCGCGCGGCTTCGAGGAGCTCGTCCATCACAAGGACCGCAACGTGAAGATCATCGTGCAGCCGGCGACCTAGCCGGCACTGTGCGCTCGACGCGCTCGGCACCGCCGCGCGATGCCGGCTGCCTCCGCACGGCACGGCCACGCACGGCCGCACGCGGCATCAGGCGATTCTTCGATATACTGGACCGCACAACTTTCGCGCATGCCCGTCCGGCGGGCGTCTTTGCCCGCCCGACCTCCGCATGCGCGTCCTGTCCACACACACGCGAGAGTCGCCCGTGAAACCGCGAGCCGGCCTGATCCTCGAATTCGTCGTGAACCTGCTGCTGCCGTGGGTGGCCTACCGCGTCGCGCATCCGTATTTCGGCGAAACCGGCGCGTTGTACGCATCGGCGGTGCCGCCCGTCGTCTGGTCGATTGTCGAGTTCGTGCGATCGCGGCGCGTCGATGCCGTGTCGCTCGTCGTGCTGTTCGGCATCGCGCTGTCGATCGTCGGGATGGCGCTCGGCGGCAGCGCGCGCACGCTGCTGATGCGCGAATCGCTCGCGTCCGGCGCGATCGGCGTGGTGTTCCTGCTCTCGCTGTTCCGCGAACGGCCGCTGATCTTCTATCTGGCCCGCGCGACCGTCGCACGCGAGATGGCCGGCGGCGCGGCGCGCTTCGAGGCCGTCTGGGCCGAGCAAGCCGGGCTGCGGCAGATGCTTCGGCTGATGACGTTCGTCTGGGGCATCGGGATGACGCTCGAGATGCTGCTGCGCTGCTGGATGGTCGCGACGTGGCCGGTCGAGCGCGTGCTCGTCGTGTCGCCGATCATCGGCTACTCGGTGTTCGGCGGGCTGCTCGCCTGGACGTTCTGGTACCGGCGCCGCATGCGCGCACGCAACAGCGTCGACATCCCGACCCGCGAAGGGCTCACCGAAACCGCCGGCCCCTGAAAAGCGCGGCCGGTTCCCGTGCGGCGCGGCGTCGCCGCTGCGCACGGCCGCCGGTCCGTATCGCTGCGGTATGATGCGCGCTGTCTTGTCTGACGAATCCGCCGCGCCGCATGCCCGCCTTCTCTTTCCCGTTCGTCGCGACGTGGTTCGCGCTGTTCGCGTCCGCCGCGCTCGCGTGGCATCGTCCGCTGCACCGCGCGAGCCTCGTGCTGGCCGTGCTCGGCTATGCGGGCGCGCTCGCGCTCGGCGAGCTCGCGCCGATCGCGCTGCTGCCGCTCGCCCTGCTGGCCGCGATTGCGTGGGGTGTCACGCCGGGCCGTCCGCCGACGCTGCGCATCGTCGCGCACATCGTCTTCGTCGCGCTGGCGATCGCGCTGAGCCTGCATCTGCTGCCGGGTTTTCATAATCCGCGCGTGATCGGCCCCGTGCGCTTCACGCCCGATGCCGTGCCGTTCACGATGTACCTGAATCTCGACAAGCCGCTCGTCGGACTCTGGCTGATGTGGGTGCTGCCGTGGGTCGCGCCGCCCGTGCCGCTGGCACGCGCCGTGCGCGTCGGTGCCGCGGCCGCCGTCGCGACGGCCGGCGCCTGTCTCGCGGGCGCACTCGCGTTCGGGCTCGTCGGCTGGGCGCCGAAATGGCCGCCGGCCGGCTGGCTGTGGCTCGCGAATAACGTGCTGCTCGTCACGCTCGCCGAAGAGGCGCTGTTTCGCGGCTATCTGCAAGGCGGGCTCGAACGCGTGCTGCGCCGGTTCTCGTGGGGCGCACCCGCCGCACTCGCGATCGCCGCGCTGGCGTTCGGCGCCGCGCACGCGGCCGGCGGCTGGCCGTGGATCGTGCTCGGCACCGTCGCGGGCATCGGCTACGGCATCGCCTGGCGGCGCGGCGGGCTGTTCGCCGCCGCGCTTGCGCACGTCGGGTTGAACGTCGTGCACTTCGCGCTGTTCACGTATCCGATGCTCGCCGCCACGCGCTGACGGCAAGCGGCGCCGCGCGCGATGCGCGACGGCGCCGTCAGTTGAACCCGGCGACCGCGTGCGGCACGTACGGACGTTCGAGCGTCGCGATCTCGTCGTCGGTCAGCTTGAGGTCGAGCGCGGCGAGCGCGTCGTCGAGCTGAGGCAGCTTCGAGATGCCGACGATCGGCGCCGTGACGCCGCGCTTTTGCGCCACCCAGGCGAGCGCGACCTGCGCGCGCGGCACGTTGCGTGCGGCCGCGATCGCGGCGACTGCATCGACGATCGCGCGATCCGCGTCGGCCGTCGCATCGTACAGCCGCTGGCCGACCGCATCGCTCTGCTGCCGCTCGGACGATTCGTCCCAGTTGCGCGTGAGGCGCCCGCGCGCGAGCGGGCTCCACGGAATCACGGCGATCCCTTCGGCTTCGCAGAGCGGCAGCATTTCGCGCTCCTCCTCGCGGTACAGCAGGTTCAGGTGATTCTGCATGCTGACGAAGCGCGTCCAGCCGTGCTGACGCGAGGTGTACAGCGCCTTCGCGAACTGCCACGCGTACATCGACGACGCGCCGATATAGCGCGCCTTGCCCGCCTTCACGACGTCGTGCAGCGCCTCGAGCGTCTCCTCGATCGGCGTGCTGTCGTCCCAGCGGTGGATCTGGTACAGGTCGACGTAATCGGTGCCGAGCCGCTTCAGGCTCTGGTCGATGTCGGTCATGATCGCCTTGCGCGACAGCCCCGCGCCGTTCGGGCCCGGCCGCATCCGGTAGAACACCTTCGTCGCGATCACGACCTCGTCGCGTTTCGCGAAGTCGCGCAGCGCGCGACCGACGATCTCTTCGGACGTGCCGTCCGAGTACATGTTCGCGGTATCGAAGAAGTTGATGCCGGCTTCGATCGCGCGGCGAATGATCGGGCGGCTTTCCGCTTCCGGCAGCGTCCACGGATGCGTGCCGCGCGATGGTTCGCCGAACGTCATGCAGCCGAGCACCAGCTTCGACACCTCCAGTCCTGTGGATCCGAATTTCACGTATTCCATCGTCTGCCTCGCCAGTCGGGTTGAGCTTGCGGCCGACGCGCGCGGAAATACGACGAAGCGTACGCACGCGCAGCGGTCAAAACGTCGCATGTTATACCGGCCCGCGCGCGCCTGCAGGCGTGCGGATCGGTGCGGAGGCTGCGTCAGCGGATCTGGTCGGCGATCGGCCGCAGGAATTCGGAGAAGCCGGTCAGCATGATCTGCACGCCGACGCACAGCAGCAGGAACGCGGACACGCGCATCGCGACCTTCGTCCCTTCAGTGCCGAGATAGCGCGCGAGCAGCGCGGCACGGCTGTACGTGAGCCAGATCACGACACCGATCAGTGCCGACACCGCGATCGACACGATGCTCGACAGCATGAATTCGGAGAGCTTGTGCGTGCGGTTCGCGTTCAGCGCGATCGCGGTCGCGATGGAGCCGGGGCCGACGGTCAGCGGCACGGTCAGCGGGAAGAACGCGCGCGTCATGATCGCGTTCGCATCGATCGGCTTGACGGGCGTATCGCCGCCGCCCGGCACGTCCGGTTCGTTCAGCATCTGCCAGCCCGACACCGCGACCGCGAAGCCGCCGCCGATGCGCAGCGCCTCCATCGAGATCCCGAAGAAATGCAGCACCGGCGTGCCGACGAAGAACGCGACCATCAGCACGATGAACGCGTTGAACGCGACCTTCTTCGCGAGCAGATGCCGCTCGTGCTCGGTCAGCGTTTCGGTGCGTTCGAGAAACAGGAAGGCGATGCCGATCGGATTGATGATCCCCATCAGGCCGGTGAAACCGAACAGGATCTCGGAGATAAGGCGGTGAACGATCATCGGCGCGAACAAACGGTCAGGGCTGGGCCGGCGGCGTGCCGGGGGTCACGCATTGTAGAGCAAGCGCCTGGCGCCGCGCGCAAATCGCCCACGCGTTGCGCAACGCGCCGCTCGCGCGCGCATCCCGCGAGCGAGGCGAGAACACGATGCGCGGCCCCGCCTCTATTCCGCAGCCGGCTCCCACGCAGGCGGACGCTTCGCGAAGAACGCGGCGAAACCCTCCTTCGCTTCGTCGGTCGCGCGCACGCGCGAGATCGTCTGCGCCGTGAACGCCGCACGCGCGTCCGACGGCGGATACTCGCCGATCGCATCGAAGAAGCGCTTGATCTCCATCAGCGCGTTCGGGCCGTTGCGGCCGAGTTCGGCGAGCGTCTTGTCGAGCGCGTCGTCGAGTGCATCGAGCGGGACGGCCTGATGGATGAGCCCGATCGCGACCGCGTCGTGCGCGCTCAGCTGCGTCGCCGTCAGCGCGAGCCGGCGCGCCTGACGCTGGCCCACTGCCTCGACGAGATACGGCCCGATCACGGCCGGCAGAATCCCGAAGCGCGCCTCGCTGACCGCGAACCGCGCATGCTCGCTCGCGATCACGATGTCGCAGGCCGCGCAGAGGCCGACGCCGCCGCCGAA
Source organism: Burkholderia sp. BC1 (assembly GCF_052683555.1). Classification (NCBI taxonomy): domain Bacteria; kingdom Pseudomonadati; phylum Pseudomonadota; class Betaproteobacteria; order Burkholderiales; family Burkholderiaceae; genus Burkholderia; species Burkholderia sp. BC1. The sequence continues at coordinate 19,178 of NZ_JBQYLP010000007.1, read as the reverse complement.
CGCGTGGCCCTGCACACGTGCGACGGTCGGCTTCGGACACTGCCGGATCGCGCGCATCATCGCAGCGAACCGCTCCGCGTCGCGCAGATTCGCGGCCGCGTCGTTCGCGCTCGCACGCTGCATCCACTGCAGGTCCGCGCCGGCGCAGAACGCGCGGCCGTCCGAGCGCAGCACGATCGCACGCACGTCGTCGCGCGCGCCGAGCGCGGTAAACGCGTCGGTCAGCTCGGCGATCATCGTCTCGTCGAATGCGTTCAGCACGTCGCCGCGCTGCAATGCGACGGTCGCGATACCGCGCGCATCGACCGTCACGGCCAGAGTCTTCAATCCATCCATCGAACAGGTTTCCTCGCTAAAAGACAGCAGCGCCGACCACGGCGCCGGGATTACGCGGCGATCCGCCGGTCGACCACGCGGCGCGCCTTGCCGGTCGCGCTCGCCGGAATGCCGCCCGCGGCCAGCACGGTCACGCCGGCCGACACGCCGATCATCGTCTTGATCCGATGCTGCAGCGCGCGTGCGATCTCGGCGTGGTCGCCGTCGGTCACGCTCGCGGTCGCTTCGGAGCGCAGCTCGACCGCGAGGTCGAGCCGGTCCATGTGCCCGTCGCGCGACAGCGTGATCTGGAATTGGCCGGACAGCTTCGGCTGCGCGACGACGAGCTCCTCGATCTGGCTCGGGAACACGTTCACGCCGCGCACGATCAGCATGTCGTCGGAGCGGCCGGTGATCTTCGCGAGACGACGCATCGCGCGCGCGGTCGGCGGCAGCAACGCGGCGAGGTCGCGCGTGCGGTAGCGGATCACCGGCATCGCCTCCTTCGTCAGCGACGTGAACACGAGTTCGCCCTCGCTGCCGTCCGGCAGCACCTCGCCCGTCACCGGATCGATGATCTCCGGATAGAAGTGGTCTTCCCAGATCACCGGGCCGTCCTTCGTCTCCGCGCATTCGCACGCGACGCCCGGGCCCATCACTTCGGACAGCCCGTAGATGTCGAGCGCATCGATGCCCGCACGCGTCTCCACTTCTTCGCGCAGCGCCTGCGTCCACGGCTCGGCGCCGAAGATGCCGATCTTCAGCGACGACTGCGCCGGGTCCATTCCCTGCCGCACCATCTCGTCGATCAGGTTCAGCATGTACGACGGCGTGACGAGGATGATCTTCGGCTCGAAGTCGCGGATCAGCTGTACCTGCTTCTCGGTCTGGCCGCCCGACATCGGCACGACCATGCAGCCGAGCCGTTCCGCGCCGTAGTGGATCCCGAGCCCGCCGGTGAAGAGCCCGTAGCCGAACGCGTTGTGCAGCGTGTCGCCGGGCCGGCCGCCCGCCGCGCGGATCGACCGCGCAGTGACGTTCGCCCACGTGTCGATGTCGCGCGCCGTGTAGCCGACCACGGTCGGCTTGCCGGTCGTGCCGCTCGACGCGTGCACGCGCACGACCTGCTCGCGCGGCACCGCGAACAGCCCGAACGGATAGTTGTCGCGCAGGTCGTGCTTCGTCGAGAACGGAAACTTCGCGAGATCGGCAAGCGTTTTCAGATCGTCCGGATGCACGCCCGCCGCGTCGAACGTGCGGCGATAGTGCGCGACGTTGTCATACGCATGACGAAGCGACCATTTGAGGCGCTCGAGCTGCAGCGCCTGCAGTTCGTCGCGACTGGCGGTCTCGATCGGCTCGAGCGCGGCGGCGGGGTGCGTCGGGTAAGTCATCGGGGTGCTCCTCCAAGGGAATATGTCGTTGTCGTGATCGGGATCGCGGCTACGCGCGCAACGACCGGCCGGCCGCGTGCCGCGCGGCGATGCGCGGCGAGACGCGATAGCGGTCCTCGCCGTAGCTCGCGGCGAGGTTCGACAGCACGCGGTACACGCGGCCGACGCCGATCGCATCGGCCCACGCGAGCGGGCCGCACGGGTAGTTGACGCCCTTCTCCATCGCGAGATCGAGATCGGCGGGCGAGCAAACGCCCTGGTTCACGGCGTCGGCCGCCTCGTTCGCGAGCATCGCGACCGTGCGCATCGCGATCATCCCCGGCACGTCGCCGAGGCCGATCACGCGGAAACCGGCCTGCTGGAACACACCGACCGCGTCCGCATAGGCGGCGTCGCTGCATTGCAGCGCGCGCGCGAGCGCGACGACGCCGGCCTGCGTGTAATCGCGCGCGAGATCGACGAGCACGAGATCGGTCATGCCGGTTTGCGCGGCACGCTCGGTCGCGGTGCGGCCGTCCGTCAGCGCGATCGACGCGCGGCCGGCCGTCGCGATCAGCTCGTGCGGATGCGCATCCTGCACGCGCGCGCCCGCGATGCGCTCGGCCAGGCGCGCATGCAGCGCGGCGGCCGGGCCGTCGACGGCGAACAGCACGACGTCGGCCGGCGCATCGCGCGGCGGTTCGACATCGGCGACGGGCGGCGCGGCGCCGTCCGCGTAGGAATAGAAGCCGCGCCCCGACTTGCGGCCGAGGAAGCCCGCGTTCACGAGCTCCTGCTGAATCAGCGACGGTGTGTAGCGCGGATCGTTAAAGTACGCGCGGAACACCGATTCGGTCACCGCGAAGTTCACGTCGTGGCCGATCAGGTCCATCAGTTCGAACGGCCCCATCCGGAAGCCGCCGGCGTCGCGCAGCACCGCGTCGATCGACGCGGGCGTGCCGCCCTGTTCGTTCAGCACGCGCAGCGCCTCCGCGTAGTACGGCCGCGCGACGCGATTGACGATGAAGCCGGGCGTCGACTTCGCCATCACGGGCTTCTTGCCCCACGCGGCCGCGGTCGCGTAGAGCGCCTGCGCGACCTCGGGCGCGGTCGCGAGCCCGCTGACGACCTCGACGAGCGCCATCAACGGCGCCGGGTTGAAGAAATGCAGGCCGGCGACGCGCTGCGGCGCGCGCAGCCCGGCCGCAATCGACGTGATCGAGATCGACGACGTGTTGGTCGCGAGCAGACACGCATCGTCGACATGACGTTCGAGCGTTGCGAAAATCTCGCGCTTCACGTCGAGCCGCTCCGCAGCCGCCTCGACGATCAGCGCCGCGGGCGCGAAATCGGCGAGCGCGCGCACGGCGCGGAGGCGGCTGCCGGCGGCGTCGGCCTCGGCCGGCTCGAGCCGCCCTTTCTCCGCGAGCCGCGCGAACTGCGCGCGAATGCCGGCCAGCGCCTTGTCGCAGGCGGTTTCGTTCAGGTCGTACAGCAAGACCGTGTGGCCGGCCGCGGCCGCGACCTGCGCGATACCCGCGCCCATCGCGCCGGCGCCGATCACGCCGACGACAGCCGACAGCGGCAACGCGCCGGGGTTCGTCGAATGTGCAGAAGAAACAGCCATCGCTTGCGATCCGTCATCAAGTGGAAGTGCGAGCGATTATAAACCGACCGGTCGGTAGATTTATGTCAGGGCGAGCCCGAATTTATCGGGCAACAGAGCGTTACGGAATCTGCAACGACACAAAATCGACATGCCCGGGCACTTTTTTCGAGCAGAAAGGTCAATGTAAGCGTTCGAAAACGAGATACCGGCCCCGGAACGCCTGATAAGATTCGACGAATCGTCGGCTTTCGGGGGAAAACCGCGTGTCGAGCCGTCATCGGCGCCCGGCGTCGGTCATGCGGGGCCGGAACGGCACTGCGATCGACGCGCCGGCCGCATCGAACCGTTTCATCCAGCGACGGGCTCCGGCCCGCCCGCGCCCGTCGCGGCCTCGCGGCCGCACACCTCGGCGACGCTACCGCGCCGCCATCCTTCAGCTGCATCGTCCTCGTTCGGCGGATTGTCCGGCCGGGCTTCGTCAACCCGTGTCGACGCATCGCGCGTCGCCACTCGAATAAGGAAACCCTCCATGCCGATCTCGTCCAACCAGCTTCCACGCTGGACCCTCTGGGCCCCGCTTGCCGCCTGGCTGGTACTCGCGCTGTCGCGCGCCGTGCCGGCCGAAGGCCTCGTCATCGCGCTGTTCGCCGCCGCACTCGCGGGCGCCGTGTTCGCCGCCGTTCACCATGCCGAAGTGGTCGCGCATCGCGTCGGCGAGCCGTTCGGCACGCTCGTGCTCGCGGTCGCCGTGACGGTCATCGAAGTCGCGCTGATCGTATCCGTGATGCTCGGCGCCGGCCCCGAGAAATCGGGCCTCGCGCGCGATACCGTGTTCGCCGCCGTGATGATCATCTGCAACGGCATCGTCGGGCTGTGTCTGCTCGTCGGCGCGTGGAAGCACGGTGAGCAGGACTTTCAGGGGCGCGGCGCGAGCAAGGCGCTCGCGGTGCTCGCCTCGTTGTCGGTGTTGTCGCTCGTGATGCCGAACTACCTGAGCGCGGCGCCCGGCCCGATGCTGTCGAAGTCGCAGCTCGCGTTCGCCGGCGTGTCGTCGCTCGTGCTGTACGGCGTGTTCGTGTTCGTGCAGACGGTGCGCCATCGCGACTACTTCCTCGCCGATCACGACAGCGCGAACGAGGCCGTGCATGCGGCGCCGCCGAGCGGCCGCACCGCGCTGATCAGCCTCGCGCTGCTGTTCGCGAGCCTCGTCGCGGTCGTGCTGCTCGCGAAGCTGCTGTCGCCGGCCGTCGAACATGCCGTGATGAAGCTCGGCGCGCCGGAAGCGGCGGTCGGGATCGTGATCGCCGCGCTCGTGCTGCTGCCCGAAGGGCTCGCGGCCGTGACGGTCGCGCGCGCGAACCGGCTGCAGACCAGCATGAACCTCGCGCTCGGCTCCGCGCTCGCGAGTATCGGCCTCACGATCCCGACGGTCGCGGCCGTGTTCATCTGGGTCGGCCAGCCGCTGACGCTCGGCATCGGTCCGATGGAAACCGTGCTGCTCGCGCTGACGCTGCTCGTCAGCACGCTGACGCTGAGCCAGGGTCGCACGACCGTGCTGCACGGCGTCGTGCATCTGTCGCTGTTCGCCGCGTATCTGTTTCTGTCGGTCACGCATTGACCTGTCGCCGGGCCTGGCCGCGCGTCGATTCCGGCGTGCGGCCAGGCCTGCGCTCCGCCGCTTTCCCCTCGCCTTTTCCCTTCGACCCTTCCCGCTTGCACTCGCGCGCCGGCGCGACGCTTACGCGATGGCGCCGTCCGCGCTTTCCGTCAGAAACCGCTCGACCATCGCATTGAATACCGGCAGCGCCGGATTGTCGTTGTCGGTCCGCCACGCGAGATACAGCTCGGCCGCGACGTCGACGTCCGCGAGCGGACGAAACACGACGCCGTCCACGTGCAGCTCGCGCGCGGACGCCGGCACCAGCGCCGCGCCGAGCCCCGCGCGCACGAGGCCGAGGATCGTATGCGTCTGCCCGACGTAATGCAGGTAGTTCGGCAGCCGCCCGGCGCTGGCGAACATCCCGGAAATCATGTCGTGGAAATACTTGCCCTCGTTCGGCGAATACGCGATGAAGGGCTGGCGATCGAGATCGTCCGGGCCGATCCGTTCGTGTACGGCGAGCGGCGCGCCTTCCGCAACCGCAACGAGCATCGGCTCGCGCTGCACGAGCCGGTATTCGAGCGGCTGGCGCGCGGCGCGCTGGCGCACGAACCCCGCATCGAGCATCCGCGACGCGAGCGCGTCGATCTGCACCGTCGACACCATCTCGCGCAACTCGACGTCGACGTCGGGCAAGGCGTGCGCCGCATGCGCGAGCAGCATCGGAATCATCCGGTATGCGCTGACGGCCGTGAAGCCGAGCGTGATGCGGCCCGCGCCGCCGTGCGCGACGCGCTGCGCGGCCTGTTCGGCTCGCGCCGAGAATTCGAGGATGTGCCGCGCGTCGCGCAGAAAGCGTTCGCCGGCCGCGGTCAGGCTCACCTGCCGGCTGCTGCGCTCGAGCAACGCGATGCCGAGCGCATGTTCGAGCAACTGGATCTGCCGGCTCAGCGGCGGCTGCGTCATGAAAAGCCGCTTCGCGGCGCGCCCGAAGTGCAGTTCCTCGGCGACCGCGACGAAGCAGCGAAGCTGGTGCAGTTCGATCATTCAATAGTTGAATCAATCAATAGGCGTTTGATGTTAGACCAACATCGATGCGATTCCTATACTCGGTTGCACCCGATGCGCGACCCGCGCCGCGCACGCTGACCGAGACTCTGATGACCATCGATATCCTGCTTACCCAGCCGCTTCCCGACGCGATCGACGCCGAACTGTGCGCCCGCTACGCGGTGCATCGGCTATATGCGACCGATGACCCCGACGCATTGCTCGCGCGCGTCGCGCCGCGCATCCGCGGCGTCGTGACGGGCGGCGCAAACGGCTTGTCCGCCGCGCTGATGGACCGGCTCGGCGCGCTCGAAATCGTCGCGATCAACGGCATCGGCACCGACGCCGTCGATCTCGAACGCGCACGCGCACGCGGCATCCACGTCACGACGACGCCCGACGTGCTGACCGACGACGTAGCCGACATGGCGATGGGGCTGATCCTGATGACCTTGCGCGATCTCGGCCTCGGCGAACGCATCGTGCGCGCCGGCCGCTGGGGCACGTTCGCGCAGCCGCTCGCGACGCAGGTGACGGGCAAGCGGCTCGGCATCGTCGGCCTCGGCCGCGTCGGGCGCGCGATCGCGCAGCGCGCGCAGGCGTTCCGGATGCCGGTCAGCTACTTCGGCCCGCGCGAGCATCGCGACAGCGGCTACCGGTTCGTGCCCGACCTGATCGCGCTCGCGCGCGACAGCGACGTGCTGGTCGTCGCCGCATCGGCCGATCACGGCAAGGTGCTGATCACGGCCGAGGTCCTCGCCGCGCTCGGCCGCAACGGCTTCCTGATCAATGTCGCGCGCGGCAAGCTCGTCGACGAAACCGCGCTCGTGCGCGCGCTGGCGGACGGCACGATCGCCGGCGCCGGCCTCGACGTGTTCGCGAACGAACCGCAGGTGCCGCCCGCGCTGCTCGAACTCGACCGCGTCGTCGTGCAGCCGCACCGCGCGAGCGCCACGCGCGAGACGCGCGAGGAAATGGGCCGCATCGTGCTCGCCAACCTCGCCGCGTGCTTCGCGGGCCAGCGGCCGCCGACCAGCGTCACGACCTGAACGGGTCGCGCCGCGCAAGCGGCGCGCGCCCGCCTCGCCACGACACAACATCCCTCCGCACGACGGAGGCCAGGAGACACGCATGCCCAACCGATCCTCCGGCGCCGCCGTCGCCGCGCCCGCAGCCGCCAACTCGCGTACGATCGGCCGCGTCCGTTACGCGGTCCTCGCCCTGATCTTCGCCGTCACCGTCGTCAACTATGCGGACCGCGCGACGATGTCGATCGCCGGCACCGGCGTCGCGCGCGACCTCGGGCTCACGCCCGTGCAGCTCGGCATCGTTTTTTCGGCGTTCGCGTGGGCCTATGCGATCGGGCAGATTCCCGGCGGCTGGCTGCTCGACCGTTACGGCGCGCGGCGCGTCTACGGCCTGAGCCTGCTGCTGTGGTCGGTATTCACGATGTTGCAGGGCACGGTCGGATGGCTCGGCGTGCAGGCGGGCGCCGCGACGCTCGCGCTGTTCGCGATGCGCTTCATGCTCGGCCTCGTCGAATCGCCGGCCTTCCCCGCCAACTCGCGAATCGTCGCGTGCTGGTTTCCGACCGCCGAACGCGGCACCGCGTCGGCGCTGTTCAATTCCGCGCAATACATGGCCGTCGTGCTGTTCACGCCGGCGATGGCGTGGCTCACGCATGCGCTGGGCTGGACGCACGTATTCCTGTGGATGGGGATGCTCGGCATCGCGCTCGCCGCGCTATGGTTCGCGTGGTATCGCGAACCGCACAGCCACCCGCGCGTGAGCGACGCCGAGCGCGACTATCTGCGCGCGCACGGCGCGCTGGTCGATCTCGAGGCGAACCGCGTCCGGCATCGCGCGCGCGTCTCGTGGCGTGACGCCTCGCAGCTGTTCCGCCACCGCAACCTGTGGGCGATCTACATCGGCCAGTACTGCATCACGGCGCTCACCTACTTCTTCATCACCTGGTTTCCGATCTACCTGATCAAGGGACGCGGCATGACGATCATGGAAGCCGGCTGGGTCGCCGCGCTGCCGGCGATCTGCGGCTTCACGGGCGGCGTGCTCGGCGGCGTGCTGTCGGACTGGCTGATCCGGCGCGGCGTGCATCCGTCGCGCGCACGCAAGACGCCGTTCATCGCGGGGATGGCGATGGCGACGCTGCTGGTGCTCGCGAACGGCGCATCGTCGAACACGGTCGTGATCGCGCTGATGACGATCGCATTCTTCGGCAAGGGGCTGGCGGCCGTCGGCTGGGCCGTGCTCGCCGACACCGCGCCGGCAGGCATGGTCGGCCTGAGCGGCGGTGTGTTCAACGGTCTCGGCAATATCGCGGGCATCGTCACGCCGCTCGTGATCGGCTACTTCGTCGCGCACACGGGTTCGTTTTCCGGCGCGCTGTGGTTCGTCGCCGCGCACGGGCTGATCGGCATCGCCGCGTATGCGTGGCTCGCGGGCCGCTTCGAGCGCATTCGCGTCGCAGCGGACCGGTGATCGCCGCGGTGCAGGATCGCGCGTTCGAGCGATACGCGCGCGCGCCGCATCACGCGCGCTTCAGCCCGCCGCTTTGCGCCTGCTCGATCGTGAGCCGGTCGAGTTCGCGCAGATCGTTCTCCAGCGCCGGCGTCAGCGTCGTGCGCAGATGGTCGAGGAACGTGCGGATCTTCGCATCGAGATAGCGGCGCGTCGCATAGACCGCATAGACGCTGACGGTCTGCAACCGGTACTCGGGCAGCACGCGGATCAGCCGCCCTTCGCGGATGTCGTCGAGCACCGTATAGAGCGCGACGCAGGCGATCCCGCGCCCTGCGCGCACTGCGACGCAGAGCGCGTCCGGCACGTTGACCTGGAACGGCGCGGGCTGCAGTTCGTACACGGTCTCCTCGCCGTCGGCGCGTTCGAGCCGCCACTCGCTCGCGGGCGACGCCGGTGTGTCGAGGCGCAGGCACACGTGGTTCGGCAGATCGTCCGGCGTCTGCGGCGTGCCGTGCCGCGCGAGATAGTCGCGCGACGCGACGAGCACGCTGCAGCTCGTACCGCAGGTCTGCGCGACGTAGCCGGAATCGGGCAACTGCGACGCCGTGACGATCGACACGTCGTACCCTTCCTCGACGAGGTTCGGCATGCGCTGCGCAAGCGTCAGCTCGACCGACACCTCGGGATTGTCCTCCTGATAGCGGACGATCGACGACACGACATGACTCTGCCCGAGCCCCGTCATCGCATGGATGCGCATCTTCCCGCTCGGCCGCAGCAGCGCATTGCGCGCCTCGGCGTTCGCGTAGTCGATCTCCGCGAGGATCGATTTCGCACGCTCGAAATAGCGCTCGCCGCTTTCGGTCAGACCGAGGTGGCGCGTCGTGCGATGCAGAAGACGCGTCTGCACGTGCGCTTCGAGATTCGACACGGCGCGCGACACCTGCGCCGTGGTCGCATCGATCTCTTTCGCAACCGCGGTGAAACTGCCGGCTTCGACAACGCGCACGAACAGGCGCATGTTTTCGAGCATGTCCATTGAATTGGCTTCGGGAGAGTCTGTGGGGAGAAGGCGTCGGCCGCGCGCGCGTCAGCCGGGCGATGCAGCACGGCCGCGAACCGCGCGACATCGCTCACCGTGCCGGGGAGAAGGCGGGAGAGCGGGCATGGCGGACGGGGTTCTGACATAGCGGGGATTCGGTGGCCGGAATTGTACGCCGCCGCAGACAAATTTGCGCAATGACGCACGCGGCGCCTTTCATCGAATGAAAGGTTTCCGCAAGGAACGCGCGTCGCCTGCGCGCAACGCGTTGATGCAGCGCGACAATTTGTATCACGACGCGATATAATTCCGGCCCGGCCCGCGGCATGCCGCCGCGATGCGTCCGATCTTTTCAACCGTTACGTCCATGTCGTCAGGCTCCTCCCCGTCGCGCCGCACGCTGCGCCAATGGCTGCACAGCTTCATTCCCCACCCGATGACACTCGGCTGGCGCGAACGCCTGCGTTCGTGCACGGGCGCGCTCGTCGGCATTGCGACGGTCGGCGTCACGATGCGGCTGCTGCCGGGCGTGCCGGGCCTCGTGCCGCTGCTCGTCGCGCCGATGGGCGCCTCGGCCGTGCTGCTGTTCGCGGTGCCCGCGAGTCCGCTCGCGCAGCCGTGGTCGATCATCGGCGGCAATCTCGTCGCCGCGACTGTCGGCGTCGCATGCGCACAGTGGATCGCGGATCCGATCACGGCCGCCGCGGTCGCGATCGCCTGCGCGATCGGCGGAATGTTCGTGCTGCGCTGCGTGCACCCGCCGTCGGGTGCCGTCGCGCTCACGGCCGTGGTCGGCGGCCCGGCGATCCATGCGCTCGGCTTCGGCTTCGTGCTCGAACCGATTCTGCTGCAATCGGCGATCCTGCTGTCGGCCGCGCTCGCGTATCACGCGCTGACGGGCCACCGCTATCCGCACGGCAGCGCGCGCGGCGACGCGAAGCCGCAGGCGGCGACGCCGGCCCGCGGCGGCTTCAGGCGCGAGGATCTCGACGCCGTGCTCAAGCGCCGCAGCGAATGGCTCGACGTCGATCCGGACGATCTCGAAACGCTGCTGCGCGAAACCGAAATGCAAGCCTACGCGCGCACCTTCGGCCAGCTTACGTGCGCCGACCTGATGACGAAGAACGCGATCAGCATCGCGCCGTCGACGTCGATCACCGCGGCGCTCACGCTGCTCGACCGTCATCGCGTGAAGGCGCTGCCCGTCGTCGACGCGGACGGCCGGCTGACCGGCATCGTCACGCGCGCGGACCTCACGCGTCCGCTGCGCCGGCCTGCCGCGCTGTGGCAGCGCCTGTCCGCGCGGCTGCCCGAATCGTTCGGCGGCCAGCCGCCGAGCGTGTCGACCGTGATGACGCGCGACGTCGCGTCGGTGCCGCAGACGCTGCCGCTGACCGCGCTCGTGCCGCTGTTCACGCATTCGGGCCACCACCATATTCCGGTCGTCGACGCATCGCGCCGGCTCGTCGGCATCATCACGCAGACGGACCTCATCACGGGCCTGTACCAGCAGACGCAGATACTCGAAGCCGCGTAACGCGCGCGAAAGCCGAATAACGTAAAACACCGTTCAAATCCGGTCATTTATATCATGTTGTGATATATTGGCGCGCTATTGAAACCGACCTTCCGCCCCTGCGATGACCGATAGCCGACGTGCGCTGACCAAAAGCGACTTCCAGCAACTGTCCGAATTCCGCTACCAGATGCGGCGTTTCGAACGCTTCTCCGAGCGCGCCGCGCAAAGCGAAGGCGTGACGCCGCTGCAATACCTGCTGCTGCTGCACATCAAGGGCTACCCGCACCGCGAATGGGCGACCATCGGCGAGCTCGCCGAGCGGCTGCAGGCGCAGCATCACGGCGTCGTCGCGCTCGTCACGCGCTGCGAGGCGCTCGGCCTCGTGAAGCGCAAGCCGAGCGAAGCCGATCGCCGGCAGGTCGAGGTGCACCTCGAGCCGGCAGGCGAAACGCTGCTTGCGCGCCTCGCGGCGATGCATCGCGCCGAGCTGAAGTCGCTCAAGGGCGCATTCCAGGTTCCCCAGATCGATTACTGACCTCCGTTTTTCCGACTCCGATGAACGCACCGCACAAACGCGATTTCTCGACCAACGAACGCCTGCCCAGGATCGCGTTGCTTGCCGCCGTGATCGGCCTGCTTAGCACGCTCGCGGCGTTCGTGCTGTTGAGCCTGATCCATCTGTTCACGAACCTGTTCTTCTTCCAGCAGTTCTCGTTCGCGGACCGCTCGCCCGCCGGCAATGCGCTCGGCGCATGGGTCATCGTCGTACCGGTGATCGGCGCGCTCGTCGTCGGGCTGATGGCGCGCTTCGGTTCGGAGAAGATCCGCGGGCACGGCATCCCCGAAGCGATCGAGGCGATCCTGTTCGGCAAGAGCCGCATGTCGCCGAAGGTCGCCGTGCTCAAGCCGCTGTCGTCGGGCATCGTGATCGGCAGCGGCGGCCCGTTCGGCGCCGAAGGCCCGATCATCATGACGGGCGGTGCGCTCGGCTCGCTGATTGCGCAATGCGTGCATGTGACGGCCGCCGAGCGCAAGACGCTGCTCGTCGCCGGTGCGGCCGCCGGCATGACGGCCGTGTTCGGCACGCCGGTCGCCGCGGTGCTGCTCGCCGTCGAGCTGCTGCTGTTCGAATGGCGGCCGCGCAGCTTCCTGCCGGTCGCGCTCGCCTGTGCGGTGGCCGGCTTCGCGCGCGCGCTGTTCTTCGGCGTCGAGCCGCTGTTTCCGCTGACGACGGCCGCGCCCTCGCCCGTCGCGCTGCTGTCGTGCCTCGTCGCGGGCCTGCTGTCCGGCGTGCTCGCCTGCGGGCTGTCGGCGGCGCTGTATCGCGTCGAGGATACGTTCGCGAAACTGCCCGTGCACTGGATGTGGTGGCCGGCGCTCGGCGCAATCGTGATCGGTGTCGGCGGCTGGCTCGAGCCGCGCGCGCTCGGTGTCGGCTACGACGTGATCGGCGATCTGCTGCATCAGCACATCGCGCTGCAGATCGCCCTTGCGTTGCTCGTCGTGAAAGCCGTGATGTGGGTCATCGCGCTCGGCTCGGGCACGTCGGGCGGCGTGCTCGCGCCGCTGCTGATGCTCGGCGCGGGCCTCGGCACCGTGCTGTCGCCGGTGCTGCCGGGCGGCGATCCGGCGCTGTGGCCGCTCGTCTGCATGGCGGCGACGCTCGGCGCGACGCTCGGCGCACCGCTGACCGCGATCGTCTTCGCGTTCGGACTCACGCACGACGCGAATGCGCTGCTGCCGCTGCTCGCCGCGACGCTCGTCGCGCACGGCTTCGCGACGGTCGCGATGAAGCGCTCGATCATGACCGAGAAGATCGCGCGCCGCGGCTATCACATCTATCGCGAATACGGCGTCGATCCGCTCGAACGGCACGATGTCGGCGAGGTGATGACGCCCGCCGACGCGCTCGTCGCGATCGACGGCACGGCGACGCTCGAGGCGGTGGCCGCGCAGTTCTTCGGCGCGCAGCAAACGCATCGCGCCTATCCGGTCGTACAGAACAGCCGGCTGCTCGGCGTCGTCGATCGCGCGTTCGTCGACGCGCAGCGCGCGCAACGCACGCCCGACACGTCGATCGCGACCGCGCTCGCCGATCGCGCGCCGGCGATCGCGCTGGCGCACGAGACCTGCCGCCTAGTCGCGTCGCGTCTCGCGATGCTCGGGCTCGAGCGGCTGCCGGTCGTCGACGATCCGCAATCGATGCGCCTCACCGGGATCGTGTCGCGCAGCGATCTGATCAAGCCCGCGCTTCAGCATTTCGACGACGAACACAAGCGCGAGCGCTTCCGTCCGATCGTGCCGGCGAACCTGCGCGATCCGGGCGCGCGCAAGGCGGGCTGATGCGGTCGCAGGGCCGCGTTGCCGCGTTGCGCCGCTCCGCGCCGCACCGTCGCGGCGTTTAAAGTTGGTTGACAATCAATCAGACAAAAGTTTGTCATCATGGCACTCATGCGACGGGGCCATCAGCAGTCTTTCCAGCCATTCCAACCTCGCAGTTCGATAACGACAATCAACGATCCGGCGCGCGGCGCGGCATGGCGGCAACGCATGCCGCGTCGCGATCGCCGCGATCGTCGCGTTGCCCGATCGCAGAGCGCGGCGGGTTCGTCGATGCACAGCTCGTGAAATACGAATGCTGCAGTTGGTCGGCCGGCGCCCCTTCGACAAGGACGTCTCGGCAACCGCCAGCGCTTTCCCCGATAGAACGGAACGCGCGATCAGCGCCCGCTTGCGACGCACTCGCAATCCATCGCCGCCTGCGCACGAACGCTGCAAGGCGGTCTTCGAATTCCCATACGTGAATGAGATGAGGCGCGGTACGAACTGCGCGGCATCACTTAGCGCGCCTATCGTTTTCGTACTCGCCCGGCCGGCATTGCGCGCCAGTCTGCGATGGCGCACCTGCGGCGCGAGAAACGGCATTGGCGAACGCTTGCCGTCGCGTGCATTTCAATTGCACGCAAGATCGCGTCGACCGGAATGGCCGGCAACACGACGGAAGGAGCCGACGACGAGAGTTGGCGCAACCAGCCGGCCAGCCTGCTGACAAACACGTCGGCACACGACGCGCTCGAAGGCGCCCGGGAAACGGCCGCCGCGCTGCCGCAGGTCTCCGCGCGGAGCGCGAAGCGCGAAGCCCACCCTCACCGCGACCTTCACACCCGGCGATCCGACGACGATCGACGCGACGACGCACGCGTGCGCCGCTTCCGCCTGCCCGTGCCGCGCCGCTCGATCGGCACACCGTGCTTTCGGCGGTCGGACCGCGCGACCGCCGCACCGTCGAGCGCGAAACCGGCCGCTCGCGTACAGCGCATCGCGAGCGGCCGCCCCACCTTCAGAACTTCCACAACAGGTTGCCGTACAACGCGTGATCGCTGACGTGGCCGCCGACCTGGCCGCTATACGACAGTCCCACCGACAGGTTCTTCGTGACGGCCGCATCGACGCCGACCTCGAGCACTGCGGCATCGCGCGCGACCGGCACGCCGACCACGTTGAACGGCGTCCCGCCGCTCGCGAACGACAGCGTCGAACCGGGCTGCGTATTGCCGAACGCATGCCGCCAGCCGACCGTGCCGTACGCGGAGACCTTGCCCTTCGTCGTGACCGCCAGATCGGTCGACGCACGCACGCCGAGCGTCGAGAAGCCGAGCCCGCTCGTGCGCGATTCGCCCTGCAGCGCGGCTGCGCCGCCGCTCTCGTTGAAGCCGCCGGTATGCACGCTCGCGTAGGCGAGGCCGACGAACGGCTCGAGCGCGACGTTGCGGATCGCGGTCGAGTAGCCGATCTCGGTGAACACCTGCGTCGCGTTCGCGTCGTAGCTGGCGGTGTCGTGATCGGAGAAGCTGCCGAACGACGGATTGCGCTCGCTGTGCACGCGGTACCACGACTGCGCGAGGCCACCCCGGATGTTCCACGCGTCGTATCGGCCGCTCGCGTACAGCGCGATCGTCTCGCCGTTCACCTTCGCCGATTCGTTCTGGTCGGTATTGAGCAGGCTGCGCGATGCGCCGCCCGCGATACCGACGCGCCAGTGGCTGCTGACTTCCGCGTCCGTGCCGACGATGAAGCCATACAGGTTGCGGTCGATCGATGCGACGTCGTCGCCGTCGAAGCGGCTGTGCGAGCCGTAGATGCGGCCCCAAACCGCCGGCTTGAACGACTTCGCCGGCGTACAGCCGTTCTCCGCCGCAAGCCGACGGTCGAGCGACGCCGCATGATCGTCCGCCGACACCGGCGCCTCGCAGCCGCACAACGCCCCGCCCGGCTGCGAGCCGAGACGCGCACGATCGAGCACCGCGTCACGCACGTAGCGGCTGTCCGACAGCAGCACGCTGCGCGTGCTCGGATACAGATCGCCGGCCAGTTGCGCGAACGCGCGGCTCGCGGTCGGCGCATCGGCCGTCAGCACCGTATCGAACAGCGGGTTGCCGGCGCCCAGCGTGCCGACCGCGCCGGCCGCCGCCTGCCCGTCGGGCGTCGAGGCCACCGACGCGAACGGCGTGCCGTTCGGCGCGAGCGACAGCAGCACGCGCGATGCGTCGTACTGGAGCGTCGGCGTGAGGAACGCATACGTCGAGTTCACCGCGCTGAATTGCCCCTGCACGCCTGCGCCCGCATTGACGATCGTGTAGAGCTTGCCCGGCTGATACTGCCCGGTCGCCGCGACGACCTGCACCGTCCCGCCGTTGAGCGCGGCCGAACCCGTCACGTCGAGGCCGCCGCTTTGCTGCGGCGTGGCGCCGACCTGCAGCGTCGAGCCGGGCTGGAACGTCGCGTTGCCCGCCACCTTCAGCGGCTGGCCGAGCTGCAGCACCGATGCGGTGCCGCCGCCCGACACGACCAGACCGCCGATCGTGCCCGTTCCCGTGACCGTCGCGCCGTTGCCGACCGTCACCGGCGAGTTCGCCAGCGAACCGGTGACGGCAAGCGTGCCGCCGGTCACGTTCGTCGGGCCGGACAGCGGGTTCGTCCCGCTCAGCACTTGCGCGCCCGTGCCGGCCAGCGTCAGCGGGGCGGTGCCCGACAGCGTGCCCGCAAACGTACCGGTGCCCGCCGTGTTCACCGTCAGCGGCGTGCTGCCGAGGTTCACGTTCGAGCCCGTCGTGCCCGACAGCGCGCCGATCGACTGCGGTGCGGCCGAGCCCGTCAGGTTCAGCGTCGCGCCGCTGCCCGCGAGCGTCACCGGGCTCGTCGGCGCGAGACTGCCTGCGCCGGACAGCGCGAGCGTGCTGCCGCTGCCGATCGTCGTGCCGCCGGTGTACGTATTCGCGCCGGTCAGCGTCTGCGTCCCGCCGCCCTGCACCGCGAAACCGCCGCTGCCGGCGATCGTGCCGCCGAACACGCCGCCCGCGGGGCCGGCCACGGTCAGCGTATTGCCGCCGAGGTTCACGGTCGAACCGGCCGTGCCCGACAACGCGCTTGCCGTCTGCGGCGTCGTCGCCCCGCCGACGTCGAGCGTCGCGCCGTTACCCGCCAGCGTCAGCGCACTGGCGGCCGACAGGCTGCCGTTGCCGCCGACGGCCAGCGTGCTGCCGGTGCCGATCGTCGTGCTGCCGGTGTACGTGTTCGCGCCGCTCAGCGTCGTCGTCGACGGGCCGTTCACCGCGAGGTTGCCGCCGCCCGAAATCGGGCCGCTCAGGCCGAGGTTGTTCGCGCCGCCGACCGTCAGCGTCGAGCCCGTGCCGAGGTTCACCGCGTTGCCGAGCGTCGTGCCCGCCACACTGGTGCCGAGCGTGCCGCCGCTGCCACCGACGCTCAGCGTGCCGCTGCCGAGCGCCGTCGGCGTGCCGGCCACCAGCGTGCCGCCGCCCGTGACGAGCGTGCCGCCGCTGTAGCTGTTGGCGCCGGAAAGCGTCGTCGTCGACGGGCCCGTGAGCGCGAGCGTGCCGCTGCCCGAGATCTGGCCGCTCAGGCCGAGGCTGTTCGTGCCGCCGACCGTCAGCGTCGAGCCGCTGCCGAGATTCACAGCGTTGCCCAGCGTCGTGCCCGGCGTGCTCGCGGCCAGCGTGCCGCCCGCGCCGCTCGTGTTCAGCGCGCCCGTGCCGAGTGCCGAGCTGCTGCCCGCGATCAGCGTGCCGCCGCCGGTCAGGTTCGTGCCGCCCGTGTAGGTGTTCGTGCCGGTCAGCGTTTCGGTACCCGTGCCCGACAGCGTCAGGCTGCCGCCCGTGCCCGCGATCGTGCCGCCGTACGTGCCGTTGCCCGTGCCGCCCAGCGTCAGGTTGTTGCTGCCGAGGTTCACCGTCGAACCCGCGACACCCGAGAGCGTGCCGGTTGTTTGTGGCGTGGTTGCGCCGCTCAGATCGAACGTTGCGCCCGCACCCGTCAGGCTCACCGGTGTCGTCGCCGACAGGCTGCCGCCCGCGCCGATCGCCAGCGTGCCGCTATTGATCGTCGTCGCGCCCGTGTAGGTGTTGTTGCCCGTCAGCGTTTCAGTGCCCGTGCCCGACAGCGTCAGACCGCCCGTGCCGCCCACCGTCCCGCCGAACGTGCCGTTGCCCGAACCGCCGAGCGTCAGCGTGTTGCCGCCGAGGTTCACGGTCGAACCCGCGACACCCGACAACGCGCCCGTCGATTGCGGTGTCGTCGCAGCGCTTACATCGAGCGTGGCGCCCGTGCCGGCCAGATCGATCGCGCTGCCACCCGACAAGCTCCCGCCTGCCCCGACCGCGAGCGTGCTGCCGCTGCCGATCGACGTATTGCCGGTGTACGTGTTGGCGCCGGTCAGCGTCGTCGTCGACGGACCGTTCACGGCCAGATTGCCGCTGCCCGAGATCGTCCCGCCGAGGCCGAGATTGTTGGCACCGCCGACCGTCAGCGTCGAACCCGCACCGAGATTGACCGCGTTGGTCAGCGTCGTGCCTGCGACGCTCGTGCCGAGCGTGCCGCCCGCGCCGCTCGTGTTCACCGCGCCCGTGCCCAGAGCCGAACTATTGCCGGCCAGCAGCGTGCCGCCGCCCGTCAGGTTCGTGCCGCCCGTGTATGTGTTGTTGCCCGTCAGCGTCTCGGTGCCGGTACCCGCCAACGTCAGGCTGCCGCCTGCACCCGCGATCG
The DNA here is from genome assembly GCF_052683555.1 of Burkholderia sp. BC1. Lineage (NCBI taxonomy): Bacteria > Pseudomonadati > Pseudomonadota > Betaproteobacteria > Burkholderiales > Burkholderiaceae > Burkholderia > Burkholderia sp. BC1. The sequence goes on along the minus strand of NZ_JBQYLP010000007.1, from coordinate 1,130 downwards.
TGCCGTCATACGTCCCGCTGCCCGAACCGCCGAGCGTCAGCGCATTGCCGCCGAGGTTCACGGTCGAACCCGACACGCCCGAGAGCGCGCCCGTCGATTGCGGCGTCGTGGCGGCGCTCAGGTCGAGCGTCGCGCCGGCGCCGGCCAGATTCACCGCACTGCCGCCCGACAGAGCGCCGCCCGCACCCACAGCGAGCGTGCTGCCGTTGCCGATCGTCGTGTTGCCCGTGTACGTATTCGTACCGGTGAGCGTCGTCGTCGACGGCCCGTTCACGGCCAGATTGCCGCTGCCCGAGATCGTGCCGCTCAGGCCGAGGTCGTTCGCACCGCCGACCGTCAGCGTCGAACCCGATCCGAGATTGATCGCGTTGGTCAGCGTCGTGCCTGCGACGCTCGTGCCGAGCGTGCCGCCTGCGCCGCTCGTGTTCAGCGCGCCCGTGCCGAGTGCCGAGCCGTTGCTCGCGATCAGCGTGCCGCCGCCCGTCAGGTTCGTGCCGCCCGTGTACGTGTTCGTGCCGGTCAGCGTTTCGGTGCCGGTGCCGGCCAGCGTGAGGCTGCCGCCCGCACCGGCGATCGTGCCGTCATACGTGCCGCTGCCCGTGCCGCCCAGCGTCAGGTTGTTGCCGCCGAGGTTCACGGTCGAACCCGCGACACCCGACAGCGTGCCCGTCGTCTGCGGCGTGGTCGCGCCGCTCAGGTCGAACGTTGCGCCCGCACCCGTCAGGCTCACCGGTGTCGTCGCCGACAGGCTGCCGCCCGCGCCGATCGCGAGCGTGCCGCTGTTGATCGTCGTCGCACCGGTGTAGGTGTTGGCGCCCGTCAGCGTTTCCGTGCCCGTGCCGCTCATCGTCACGCCGCCGGTGCCGGCGATGTTGCCTGCGTAGGTGCCGTCGCCGGACCCGCCGAGCGTCAGGTTGTTGTTGCCGAGGTTCACCGTCGAGCCCGCCACGCCCGAGATCGTGCCCGTCGATTGCGGCGACGCAGCGCCGCTCAGGTCGAGCGTCGCGCCGGCCGCCGTCAGGCTGACCGGGCTGCTCGACGAGAGGCTGCCGTTGCCGCTGATCGCGAGCGTGCCGCTGTTGATCGTCGTCGCGCCCGTGTACGTGTTGTTGCCCGTCAGCGTTTCGGTG